>OMUX01000424.1 GCA_900314345.1 uncultured Erysipelotrichaceae bacterium
TCTTTTCCATCGAACGCACCGGCACATACTCAAACCTGCTGTGTGCGTTTTCATATCCCGCGGAAAGATTGGGACACGGAAGTCCTCTCCACGACAATGCAGATCCATCTGTTCCGCCACGGAACGGCATGGTCGCAGGTTCTATGCCGCAGGCTCTGATCGCTTCCTTCAGGTTCTCCACCAGCCAGGGATGCTGATCAATGACTTCCTTCATGGACCGGTACTGTTCCGTGATCCTGAGAGATACGATATCGCCGTACTTCTCATTCAGTTCATCCCGGATCGTTCCAAGGTATTCCTCACGCTTCCGGAATCTTCCTGCATCAAAATCACGCACGATCAGATCCATGGACGCATGTTCACAGCCGCCCTTCACTTCATACACATGGAAGAAGCCTTCTCTTCCTTCGGTGTTCTGCGGCCGTTCATCCGCCGGCAGACACGATGCATACTCCATGAGAACATCCACAGCATTGATCATCTTGCCCTTGGCTGTTCCGGTATGCACGCTCCTTCCCCTGACTTCCACCCTGGCCATGGACGCATTGAATGTTTCATCAATATATGCGCCGCAGTAGTCTCCGTCCAGGGTATACGCTGTGTCACTTCCAAAGCGCTGCAGATCCAGATTGCAGGCAAGGCCCCCGACCTCCTCATCCGGTGTGAAGGCGAGACAGATCCTGCCATGCGGTATTTCCGGATGTTGCAGAAGATATTCCGCAAAGGTCATGATGGCCGCAATGCTGGCCTTGTCATCCCCGCCAAGCAGTGTCGTTCCATCTGTCAGCACAAGATCATCACCCATGTACTTCTGCAGGTTCGGAAACTCTGATACCTTCATGACAATGTTCTTCTCTGCATTCAGTGTGATGTCCTTGCCGTCATAGTTTCTCAATACCCATGGCTTCACACCGTCACCCGGCGCATCCGGTGCGGTATCCATGTGGGCAATCAAGCCCAGTGTCCGGCAGTTCTCCACATTGCCTGGAATCTCTGCATACAGCACACAGACCTTCTCATCCAGCCAGACATTCACAGCACCAATGCCCTTCAGCTCTTCTTCCAGAAGCCTTGCAAGATCAAACTGACACATGGTTGTCGGCACGGTATCACTGTCATTGCCTGACTGGGTATTGATCTTCGCATAGCGGATCAGACGCTGTTCCACGGCATCATGGAATTCACTCATGATCAAATTCCTCCTTCAGCACCTTCAGGATCGTTTCCCTGTCCTTTCCGAAGGATCCCTGGATCATCTCACTGTTTCCCCCGCCTTTGCCATCCAGAAGCGCACTGAGCGTCTTTGCATGATCCCTGAGGTTCACCGTCTCTGAGATCATGACATAGGTATACCTGTCACCATGCAATGAAAGACCGCATGCAACCCCTGCATGTTTCTGTGCAATCAGATCATTGCAGGATGCACGCAGATCATTCATGTCCAGCCCATCCAGGGCAAGCACGGCAAGCTTCTGGTTCTCCGGCTGTGCTTCATACAGTGCATGAAGCTGTTCCTTCTGGAATCCCCGCAGCTTCAGCTTCACTTCGTTCAGTTCATTCTGCACACGCTCTGCTGCACTGCCTGTTTCCAATGGCTTTGCGGAGAAGAGGTGTGATACTTTGCTGTTTTCCTCCTGCATGGCTCTGAGATACCGGTATGCACGCATGCCGGAGGCCATTTCAATGCGCACACCGTTCTTCCGGTTGATGAGGCTGAACAGCTTGATGACGCCAAGTTCACCGGTACGCTTCACATGCGTCCCGCAGCAGGCACAGACATCCGCACCTGGTACGGTCACGATCCTGACCTGTCCCTGCAGTTCCTTCTTGGAACGGTAGTTGATTTCCTTCAGTACTTCACTGTCCGGATAAGACACTTCAATTGGTTCATCCTGCCAGATGACTGCATTGGCCTGTTCCTCAATCTGAAGAGCATCTTCCCATGTCATGGGGCCGTTGAAATCAATGGTCACGACATCCTCTCCCATGTGGAAACCGATGTTCTCATAGCCGAATCTCTGATGAATCAGCCCGGAGACAATATGTTCCCCCGAGTGCTGCTGCATATGGTCAAAGCGCCTTTGCCAGTCAATGACACCATGAACCTCACTGCCTGTTTCCACAGGCAGTTCCATTACATGGACAATGGTCTGGCTGTCCTTTCTTTTTACATCCAGCACCCTGATCCCATTCAATGTGCCAAGATCCGCCGGCTGTCCTCCCCCTTCGGGATAGAATGCCGTATCCTCTAACACCACATCATATCCACGCTTTCCTTTTTCACAGGAAACAACCTTTGCATCAAACTCCCTTGCATATGCATCACGGTAGAACAGTTCTTCAAACTCCTGCATGGTCTTCACTCCTTATGCAGGAATTCTAGCATCATCCTTTCCTGCTGAACATTTCCTCTGCGGAAGCAGCCGGCCGATAATAATTCCAAAAATGCATGGAAGAAGCCAGCAGAGTTCTTTTGCCGGCGGAAAGGAAAGAAGAAACTTCGTCACACCCGGAATCACCACATTGCAGGAAGCCAGCGCATGAACACAGCTGACAATGCCTGTGCAGAATATGGCAGAAGGCCAGACCAGCGGGTGCTTCTCAAGCCAGTGGCTGAAAAGACCCAGCATCACCAGCACCATGGCAGCCGGATAGATGGCATTCAGGAATGGAACGGAGAACTTCAGAAGACCATTCAGCCCGGCAACAGAGAATACACATCCAGCGATGGCAAACAAGGTGATCCACGCCTTGTAGGAAAGCCTGGTGATGGATGCGAAGAACTCCGCACAGCTGCACAGCAGTCCCACACAGGTTGTCAGACAGGAAAGCACATAAATCACCGCCAGAAGAATGACACCGCTTCTTCCAAGCACATGCTCCACAAGGAATGCCAGAACAGAAGCACCATTTTCTGCACCTTCATACAGGCCTGCACATGTCTTTCCTGCATAAGCCAGCACCGCATACACCAGTGCCAGAAGGATGCCGGCAATCACACCGGATTTCATGGTGTACCTGACAACCTGATTCTTATCCATGATGCCTTTGCCCATGACATTGATGGCAATGATGTTGTCGAAGTTCAGTGCCGCAAGGGTATCCATGGTGTTGTATCCGTCCAGGAATCCCTGGATGCCGGCATGTTCTGCATAGAGGGAAGAAGGTTCCATGGATACAGAAGGAATCTTCACAATGCAATAGATGGAAAGCACCACCATCAGCACCAATAACACCGGCGCAAGAATCTTTCCCAGCCAGTCCACAAGCTTTTCCGCATGCACGGACAAAAGCCATGAAACAACAAAGAAGATTACGGAATAGGCAATCCTGACACCAATCGTGATCTCTTCACGGAACGAAACCACTGCCATCTCAAAGGACACTGCCGCGTTTCTTGGGATGGCAAGACCCGGTCCAAGGGCCAGGAAGACAATGATGGAAAAGACCAGTGCAAACTTCCTTCCGGCATGTCCTGCAAGGGAAAGCAGATCGTTGTTCTTTGCAATGGCAATCACACCAAGGACAGGAAACACCACTGCGGTAACGATGAAGCCAAGCAGCGCCGGCAATGTCATGTCCGCAGCTTCATATCCCAGATACGGCGGAAAGATGAGGTTCCCTGATCCGAAGAACATGGAAAACAATAACAAACCGATGGTGCATGTCATGATGAATGAATTCTGTCTTTTCATGAAGACCTCCCTCTTGTTCCATCGGGATCTCCTGAAACAAAAAGCACCGCCTCATGGGATCCCTCCCGTGAGACGATGCGAACATACACCGCGGTACCACTCACCTTGCACACTCACTGTGCCTCTTTCAGCTCCATCAAGCCTAAGACAGATAACGCAGTCATGCGTACCGGATTACTTTGCTTTCTTCCGGTCAGCTCAGAAGGGACTTTCGGTTACTCCCAGGGCATCCGTTTCCACCAGCCACGGACTCTCTTTGGCTCCATGATGAGCACCTTTCTTCCTTCATCAATGCTTTCTAAGAATAAGCTTAACGGCAGCAGACACAGGATTGCAAGCCTGAATGTGAATAAACTTTTCTTTAGCGAATTAAGATCATCACGACAAACTGGGATTTGCATACCGCTTAATATTCCTTAGTTAATCACCAGAGCCACACCATCAAAAATGATATAATAATTCCACCTACAGCAAAAACAGGAATCATAGGAAGTAAAACCTTAACATGAAACCATTTCTGATGATACTCTTTTTCCATATCATCTGTTCCTGGCAAGCGAATCCTTTTTACATTTGCAAATAATATCCAATCCAAAAAGAAAGTATCAAACATCGCCAGAATAATAATATACCCATAAATAACTATCAGCCCTTCCCAAAAGGTACGGGCCCCCGCCAAATGTGCCATCCATGCAAATACAAACGCAAATATGATCAAAGCCATTACTTTTTTAACGATCATAATTTTAGTCAGTTTTTCTTTTACAGACACTTTGTTCTGTGAACTATAATAGCGCTCTTGAATTTCTGGTGGATAATCGCTGACAAAAGTTACTGGATTGATTAACAACAGCCCAAAAACAAGCACACCAAATATTGCCATCATAATAGCACATTCTAAAATAAAGACCGTACAGTTCATAAATGGACCTCCATCAATTCTGATTTCCGGCTCATGCATCAGGGCAATCAGATTTTTCTGTCTCATTTCACAAACAGCGTGCAGATCCACGCCGCCAGAGCTGATCCTGCAGGAAAGATCACAAACAGCTTCAGCAGCTGGCTTTTCAGATTGTATCCGTACTTTTTCAGCGGGTAGACAGCTTTGACCTCCGGATAGTAATACTGGAAGAATCCCGCCTTCATCAGCAGAAACCAGTCAAAGAAAGTCATATCATACAGTTTGTATACCGTCAGGATGACAAGCGACCTGGTGAAAAACTGAAGGAATGTGAAATGGTTCTTTACACCATCCCACGCGCCGATCACGATGACACCAAGGATCATTAGCAGGCTGAATAACATCAGCACCCAGCCGAAGATTCTTGCGCCGAAGAAAACTTCCTTTTTCCTTGGCTTGATGATATCCCTGGCTTCCTTTGGCGCTGAGGAAAAGAATTTCTCATTCTGTACAAACGCAACCGCTGAAATCAACATCAAGGTAATTGCCGCACAAACCATAATGGCAAGGAAAACTGTCAACAGCATGATATTCTGCCTCCTTCACGAAAGAACTTCGTTGTCATAGATTTCTGCCTTTTTTATAAAATTCAAAATCGCATCGTTCTCCGCCTTTGCCGAGCGTCTGCGTCCTTCTGAAGCCGACCTTTCTGAGGTTACGATAGGTGATGTCATCGCTGTCGCAAAAGTATGTGCATACTTCCGGATAACCGGCAATATCGCAGCAATCT
>OMUX01000423.1 GCA_900314345.1 uncultured Erysipelotrichaceae bacterium
CCGATGACCATGTCATTGTCTTCAACATGCTCTGCCTTCATCTTGTCACAGAGTGCCTGAGCCAGAAGCTGAAGATTGCCTCTGGTGAATTCATCGCCGATGACTGCACGCCATCCGCCGGTACCGAAATGAATCATGATCATGCCTCCTTCTTCATGATGACTGTTACATCATGAACACTTCCCTTTTCAAACACGGGAATATGTTCTCTGTGTTCTCCGTCCACCAGGATCTCCACAGATCCCTTTTCAATATGCTGCGGATTCTGCACATGAATCCTGTATGTACAGCCTCTGAAGACCCGCACTGCCTCAAAGCCGTCCCATTCCGACGGAATGCAGGGATCCACAATCAGTTCCGCAAAGCCAGGACGGATGCCAAGCATGTAATGCGAAGCACTGTAGTATGCCCATCCGCCGGAACCTGTCATGAAGGGATGGTGTGCCCTGCCGTATGTTGTATGGTCCGGTCCCGAGACAAACTGACAGTAGCTGTACGGTTCGCAGGATCGTACTTCAATGGCATCATTCTGGTAGTAAGGTGTCAGGGCATGGTAGTACTCCATGGCTCTGTTTCCATGTCCAAGCTTTGTCTCTGCCGCCCATACCCATGGATTGGAATGCGAGAAGATACTGCTGTTTTCCTTGAGTCCCGGATACACCCTTGTCACAAAGCCGATGTCATCATCCGCAACGGTATATGCCGGTGCATTGAGGCGGATGCCGTATGGTGTGGAAAGATGATCATGCAGGGCTGACAGTGCTTTTTCTGCATGCTCTCCCTCTGCACAGGTGCTTAATACCGCCCAGGCATTGGACTCCAGGTGCACCTTTCCTTCCGCGTCCGTATGTGTTCCGATCTTCCTGCCGTTTTTCGTAAAGCCTCTGAGATACCATTTTCCATCCCAGAGAACCTTCTCATATGCTTCCTTCAGCTGTCCTGAAAGCTTGCGGTATTCTTCCGCATCCTCTTTCTTTCCAAGACAGTCTGCAGTTTCAATCATCTTCTGCAGCGCTTCATAAAGAAGATATGCGGTCAATGCGCTCTCGCCTCCGCCAAGATTCAGACAGTCATTCCAGTCCGCACGCAGGCCAAGCGGAATCCCATGGGAACCGGTTTGTGTAGAAGAGAAATGAATGATCTTCTGCATGTGTTCATACACACTTCCCTCCCCGCCGTCACAGTACGTGATCTTCCTGGCAAGGAACCCAATATCACCTGTTTCCTTCACGTACTCTACGATCGTCGGAACCAGCCACAATGCATCATCCGAGCAGGCATCCTTCAGGCCGTGCACCTTGCTTTTGCCTTCCACTTCCGGAATCACGGTCGGCGATACAAACGGCTTCTTTTCATCCGGATCCTTCGGTTCAAACCAGCGTGGTTCAAAGAGATGAATGCCATAGCCGCCTGCAGTCAATGCTTCAAGCAGCTGTACAATCCTTTTCCTGCATCCATCCGGATCACTGTGAATCACGGTCATGGCATCCTGTGCCGTATCCCGGTAGCCAAGCCCGGTTCTTCCGCCAACCTCAATGAAGGATGCGAATCTTGAGAACATGACGTTGATTTCCGCCTGGTAGAGATTCCAGCTGTTGAGCATGATGTTCATGCCTTCATCCGGTGTTTCAATGTGCAGGCAGGACTGCTTTTCCTTCCAGAATGCATGCAATGCTTCGTATGCCTGATCCAGCACGGACGGATCCGCATACTTCCTGCGGACCGCTTCCGCCTGTTCCATCCTTCCTTCCCCAAGGAAATAGATCAGCCGTGCGCTTTCTCCCGGCTTCAGTTCGACGTGCTTCTGCAGGGATGCACAGTGGTTTCCGCCAAGTTCTTCACTGCCGCTGCACTTTCCGTTCACCACCGCCTGGGGATCCGTCTCTGAATGCCAGGTACCGATGAAGGCATCCCTGAGACAGTCATGCCCGTCCGGTTCTGTATTCGAAGTGAAATACTGATATCCGTTTTCCTCATAGAAAAGATCGTACAGGATCACACCGTTTTCATAATGGCTTCCGGCACAGTACAGACTCATCTGGAAGTTCTGGTTGTCAATCGGAATCTGGTGAAAGGAGAACTCCGCATAGGTAAAGACATCAAGCTTCCTGGTTCTCTTGTCGTTGTTCTTCACGACGACATCCCAGACCAGTGCGTCATCTCCGATCGGAACGGAGAGTTTCTCACTTGCCTGGATATGATCGTAATCACAGGTATAAACGGAGTAGGAAAAACCATGGCGGCACATGTAATGTGCCTTGTCCAATGACTTGCCGACCGGCTGCCAGCTGATGGACCAGTAGTCTCCTGTTTCCTGGTCGCGCAGATACACATAATCGCCGGGTCTGTCCAGCGGCACCGCATTGGCACGGAACCTTGTAATCCGGTGATACTCCGGTGATTCATGGAACAGATAGCCTCCGGCTGTCTGGTTCACCACTGCCACTGTCTTCTCAACACCAAGATAGTTTGTCCAGGATGTAGGCAGATCCACCCTTTCAATCACATATTCATCATGATTTTTGTCAAAATACCCGTAACGCATGGAATACCTCTTTCCTTTGAAAGCATAGCAGTTGGAAAACGGCATTCAAATCGCGCAGATTGGCAGTTTTTGACGGATTTTGTGCACGAAAAAGGAAGGAACCGTTTCAGATCCCTTCCTCATGAAGACTTGTCTGGTGAAGATTAAGCGTTAGCCTTCTTGGCAATCTCTTCGGACAGACGCTTTGTCAGCTGCGGTACGATCTTGTTCAGATCACCGACGATGCCGTAGTCAGCGACATCGAAGATCGGAGCGTTCTCATCCTTGTTGATGGCGATGATGATGTCAGACTCTTCCATGCCGGCAACGTGCTGGATGGCACCGGAAATACCGATGGCGAAGTAGACATGCGGACGCACGGTCTTGCCGGTCTGGCCGACCTGCAGTTCCTTCGGCTTCCAGCCTGCATCGACAACTGCTCTGGAGCAGGATACTGTTCCATGCAGGACAGCAGCCAGATCATCGAGGAGCTTGAAGTTTTCAGCAGAGCCAACACCACGGCCGCCGGATACCAGGATCTTGGCAGCGGAGATATCAGCGACAGAGGAGACTTCCTTGACAACCTTCTCGATCTCCGTGTAGCACTTGTTCTCTTCGAAGCCAGGATTGTAACTGACAACCTCAGCCTTGGCACCCTTGACCGGTGTGATCTTCTGCATGACACCCGGACGGACCGTAGCCATCTGCGGTCTGTGATCCGGAATGGCAATGGTAGCGATGGTGTTTCCGCCGAATGCCGGACGGGTCATGAGCAGCTGCTTGTGCTTCTGTTCAGCCTCGCGTCCGGGGATCGGTACCAGCGGGAAATCGCCGATCTCAAGCTTCGTGCAGTCTGCAGTCAGACCTGTAGCGACACGAGCGGAAGTTCTCGGGCCAAGGTCACGGCCGATTGCTGTAGCACCGACCAGCATGATCTCCGGCTTATATTCATTGATGACAGATGCCAGAGCGTGTGTATACGGCTCTGTTCTGTAATCCTTGAGTGCCGGATCATCGACAACGATGACACGGTCAGCACCGTACTCAGCCAGTTCATCAACCAGGCCGCCGACATTCTCACCGATCAGGACTGCAGTTACCTGCTTGTCATCCAGATCATTGGCCAGATCCCTTGCCTTGCCAAGCAGCTCGAGAGAGATCGGGGAAAGCTTTCCGTCTACCTGCTGAGCGTAGATGAATACGCCCTTATATTCTTCTAATCCCATGATTTTTCCTCCTGTGTCCTGTCCTTAGATCACGTGCTTCTCGTCGAGTACCTTCGTGATGTAGTCGACTGCTTCTTCCGGGGACTCCGGTGTCACCTTGACGCCCTTGCCCTTGGCAACCTTATCGGAAGCCTTGGCAATGACTGTCGGAGAACCCTTCTTGCCGATATCCTTGTCGTCAACATCCAGGTTTGCTCTGCCCCAGACAGTGACCAGCTCCGGATGATCGATGGCATCGAAGATCCTGCCGGGTCTCATGTAGCGCGGCTCATTGAGCTCAGACAGTGCTGTAACCAGTGCCGGCAGCTTTGCCTTGACGATCTGGTAGCCGTCATCGAACATTCTCTTGACTTCTACTGTATGCTCGTCGAAGTTGACCTTCAGCTCACGTGCATAGGAGATGACCGGAATGCCCAGGTGTTCGGAAATCTGCGGACCAACCTGTGCAGTATCACCATCGATTGCCTGACGGCCGGTGATGATCAGATCATAATCCATGTTCTTCAGAGCACCTGCGATTGTGCAGGATGTAGCCCATGTATCAGCACCGCCAAGGACTCTGTCAGTAACCAGGACGCCGTCATCAGCACCCATTGCGATACCTTCGCGCAGGATATCATCAGCCTTCGGCAGACCCATGGTCAGCAGTGTGACATGGACATTCTCCGGATCCTGATCCTTGATGCGCAGGGCAGCCTCAAGGCCTGCCTTGTCATCCGGATTCATGATGGAGAGCATTGCAGAACGATCCAGTGTTCCATCCGGCTTGAACTTGACGCCGCCGGCTGTATCCGGTACCTGCTTGACGCAAACAACAATCTTGAACATCTTCTGTTTTCCCCTTCCTTACTTGAGCAGTGCGCCGGAGATGACCATACGCTGTACTTCAGAAGTACCTTCGTAGATCTCTGTGATCTTGGCGTCTCTCATCATACGCTCAACTTCATATTCTCTGATGTAGCCATAGCCGCCCATCAGCTGTACGCACTTTGTCGTGACATCCATAGCGGTCTGTGCTGCAAAGAGCTTTGCCTTGGCAGCTTCCTCAGAATAACGAGGCTTGAGTCTCTTGGCTTCTGCAGCCTTGTAGACCAGCAGCTGTGCAGCTTCAATCTCAGCTGCCATGTCAGCCAGCTGGAACTGTGTGTTCTGGAATGCGGACAGGGAACGGCCGAACTGCTTTCTTTCCTTGACGTAAGCGACGGTTCTGTCGAATGCGCCTTCAGCCAGACCCAGAGCCTGTGCAGCGATACCGATACGGCCGCCGTCCAGTGTATGCATGGCCAGAGGGAATCCCTTGCCACGCTCACCGAGCTGGTTCTCAGCCGGGATATGGCAGTCCTGGAAAATCAGTTCATAGGTAGCGGAACCGCGGATGCCCATCTTGTGCTCCTTGGTACCGAAGGTGAAGCCAGGTGTTCCCTTTTCAACCAGGAATGCCGTGAACTTCTTCTGCGGTCTCCCCTTCTTGTCGAGAACCTTGTCTGTCCATGCGATGATGACATAGACATCAGCTTCCTTGCCGTTTGTGATGAAGCACTTGGAACCGTTCAGGATCCATTCCTTGCCATCCTCAGAGAGGACTGCATGTGTCTGGACACCCTGTGCATCTGTACCTGCACCCGGCTCTGTCAGACCGAAGGCACCAAGCTTTTCGCCCTTTGCCAGCGGAACCAGGAACTTCTTCTTCTGCTCTTCCGTGCCGAATGTTGCGATCGGATCGCAGCACAGGGATGTATGAGCGGAGACGATGACGGACGTTGTGCCGCAGCACTTTGCCAGCTCTTCCACGCACATGACATAGGTCAGCGGATCGCATCCCTGTCCGCCGTATTCCTTGGCAATCGGAATTCCGAGGAATCCGTACTTTGCCATCTTCTCTACGGTCTCACGCGGGAAGCGCTCTTCCTCATCGACATCGTATGCCAGCGGCTTGACTTCCTTCTCGGCGAAATCCTTGAAAAGGGTTCTCGCCATGGTGTGCTTCTTATCCATCTGAAAATCCATAATTTTATTTTCCTCCAGAATTTATTGATTCAGAGGCATCTATGCTTTCATCCTCTGAACCCTCAGAAGCGCCGGCTGTGCCGACGCTTTCCTGAGGCTTTTTATTTTGCGTCTACCGGTGTCTTGCCACCGTTGCTGTAGTCATAGAAACCGATGCCTGTCTTGACGCCCAGGTGCTTGCCACGGACCATCTTCCTCAGAAGCAGAGCAGGACGATACTTGGAGTCGCCTGTCTCCTTGTAGATGGTATCCATGATTGCCAGGACGATATCCAGGCCGATGTAGTCAGCCAGCTCCAGCGGTCCCATCGGATGGTTGCAGCCAAGCTTCATGGCTGTATCGATGCCCTCGATGCTTGCGATGCCTTCGGAGTAGACTTCGATGCCTTCGTTGATCATCGGGATCAGGATACGGTTGACAACGAAGCCAGGAGCCTCATTGACTTCAACCGGTGTCTTGCCCAGCTTGACAGCGATGTCCTTGACTGCTTCAACATCGGACTCCGGTGTGTTGG
>OMUX01000422.1 GCA_900314345.1 uncultured Erysipelotrichaceae bacterium
AACAGGCCGCAAATGATATCATACCGACGCGGTAAAATCTCATGAGACAGCCCTAGAATCATTTACAGGGTGTTGAAATCACCCGCTGATTTGCTAAAATATGGGTGGATAAACGAAGTAAATCCATCAGATTCACAGAAAAGGGAGTGCTGCGAACACTCCCTTTTCCTTACTGCCTGGGCTGGTCAATCTTTTCTTCTTTCGGCATCACTGAAAAAGAAGAACCTCCTCAGAAGTCCTTCTCCATGTGACGCTTGATGATGACCTTGATGATGTCAGCGGCCAGCTCAACATCATCATTGCATACAACATACCGGTAGGAACCGGTCATTTCCATTTCCTTGCTTGCCTTGGCCAGTCTCTGCTGGACGATTTCCTCCGGCTCTGTGGATCTGCCGCGGATTCTCTTTTCCAACTCTTTCATACTGGGCGGTACGATGAAGATCGTCAGTGCATCCGGGCACTTTTCCTTCACCTGCCGGCATCCGTTGACCTCGATCTCAAGAAGGACATTCCTTCCTTCATTGCGCAGCTTCTCAACACCGGAAAGCGGTGTTCCGTAGTAGTTGCCGACAAACTCGGTCCATTCCAGAAGATCCCCTTCCTGAATGGCCTTTTCAAATTGTTCCCTGTTGACGAAGTAGTAGTTGACACCGTCGACCTCCCCTGGTCTTGGTGCCCTTGTTGTCATGGACACGGAATACGAAAGCTTCAGTTCCGGATCGTTCATGAACTGCTTCAGTACAGTTCCCTTACCGACACCGGAAGGTCCGGAGACCACGATCAGAAGTCCCTTCTTGTTCATTCCTGCCTCCCCTTTTCTAATAGGTTAACCGAAGTGTCAAGGTCCGTCAATGACTATGGTACAATGCTCTCTGTGAGGTTTTGACATATGGCATTGGATGGAATTCTGTTATCGAAGATTGTTCCCGGCATCCAGGAAGTCCTGCCTGCCAGGATTCAGAAAATATACCAGGTATCTGCCTTTGAGGTGTTGTTTCAGATTCATGGTCCGAAAGGCAAGCAGCAGCTGATGATCAGCTGCCACAGCCAGTACAACCGGATGCTGTTAAGCCACCGGAATTATCCGACGCCGGATGAGCCTTCCAATTTCATCATGGTACTGAGAAAGTATCTCGAAGGTTCCACGATCGTATCCCTGGAACAGGCAGGTCTGGACCGGTGGTGTACATTCACGATCAAAGGAAAGAGTCTTCTTGGCGACGACGTGTATTTCAGGCTTGTCGTGGAACTGATGGGCAAGTATGCCAACGTGATCCTGGTCAATGACCAGGACATCATCGTCGATGCACTGAAGCGGATTCCTCCCTTTGAGAATATTCAGCGAATCGTGCAGCCCGGGGCACAGTTTCATCCAACCCCTGCGCAGGACAAGCGGAATCCGTTTGAAGAACCATACATTGAAGAAGGAAAGACACTGGTGCAGCAGTTTGCCGGTTTCTCTCCCTTCCTTGCAAAGGAAGCAGAATACCGCATGACACAGGGACAGTCCTTCTCTTCCTTCATGCAGGAGATCAAGGACAGCAGCTCCCTGTTCATTGCCAATGACAGGAATGAAGCTGCGTTTCATTGTGTTGAATTAAAAAGCATCGGCAAGTGCCTGGAATATCCCCTGTTTGACGGTCTGGACATCCTTTACTACCACAAGGAGGAACGGGAACGCATCCGGCAGATCAGCGGGGATATCTATCATGTGGTCAACCGGGAGCTCAAGCATCAGACCACAAAGCTTCCCCGTCTTCTCAAGGAATACGATGAAGCACTGGACTGCGATCGATGGAAGAAATACGGCGAGCTTCTGTATGCTTACAATGTCGGAGACACCAAGGGACAGAAGGAAATCAAATTGAATGACTACGATACCGGGAATGACATCGTCATTCCATTGGATCCCAAGCTTGACGGCAAGGGCAATGCCAGACGCTGTTACAGCAAATACAGCAAATACCGTAAGGGTCAGACATACCTGCAGGAACAGATCAATATCTGCAAACAGGAGATCTCCTACTTCCAGGGGCTGCTGGAACAGCTGGATCTTGCCGATTTTGCGACAGCCCAGGAGATCAAGGAAGAGCTGATCAAGGGCGGGTATCTCGAAGAGAAGAAGCGCCATGCAAGGAAGAAGAAACAGGAAGCACCGAAGGTTCATGAGGTGGTTCTGGACAATGGCATACGTATCTTCTACGGGAGAAACAACCTGCAGAACGAAGCGCTGACATGGCACAGGGCAAGAAAGGATGACACCTGGCTTCATGCCAAGGACTACCATGGTTCCCATGTGGTCATAGAAACCGCAGAACCGGATGAAAGAACATTGCGGTTTGCGGCAAACCTTGCGGCATACTTCTCCAAAGGAAGGGATTCCTCTTCCGTGCCGGTGAACTACTGTCCTGTAAGAAACCTGAAGAAAATCCCCGGAGCCAAACCGGGGATGGTATCTCTTGGAAAATACCGGACGATCTACATTGATCCGGATCCGGAAGAACTGCGGGCAGCAGGCATTGACATTGACTGACTGTCATTCATGAGGCGGAAGACTTCATCCTGGGAAAGGGTGCGGGATTCCCCTCTTTTCATATTGCCGCAGGTCAGGAAATCGTAGGAAATACGGTCAAGCCTTGTAACCCTGAGGTGGAAGTATTCCATCATCCGTTTCACCTCACGGTTCCTGCCTTCAAAGATCGTCACTTCCACAATGCTTTGTCTTTCCTCTGCAGAAAGGATTTTCACCTTTGCCGGCAGCGTCATCCCGTCTTCCAGCGGTATGCCAGCCTCCAGTGCCTTTGCCATGCGTTCCGTAAACAGACCGTTGACCGTGGCTCTGTAGGTTTTTTGCACATGATGTCTTGGATGCATCATGGCATTGGCAAAGTCTCCGTCATTGGTCAGGATCAGGACACCGGTGGTGTCATAGTCCAGTCTTCCTACCGGATAGATCCGGTTCTTTTCCTTCGGAAAGCATGACAATACAGTCTTCCTGCCTCTGTCATCCTTGACGGTGCACAGGGTATGGACCGGCTTATTCAGAAGGTAGTACACTTTCTTTTCCATGCGGATCAGTTCACCATCCACACGGATCTCATCCCATGGTTCCGCACTGCCGCCAAGGGAGGCAGTCTTTCCATTGACACTGACACGCCCTTCCTTGATCAGTTCCTCCGCCTTGCGTCTGCTGGTGACTCCGGCAGCGGCAATCAGCTTCTGTATGCGTTCCATATTCAGTGCTTGTTCTGTGTATTGCCCCAGAAGGCACTGCCTGCCTTGGAGTAGTCATTCATGAGCAGTACTTCCACCCGGCTGAAGCGTGGATCTTCTTCTGCAAGCATCTCACAGGCTGTCAGCCTTTTCCTTCCATCCACGCATTCATAGCGCGCATCCCTGCGGTTGACATGAACCGGTATGGCCATGCCTCTTGTACGGATGCTGTTGAGAAGGATCTCTCCTGGATCTTCCCGTTCCCAGTCAATGT
>OMUX01000421.1 GCA_900314345.1 uncultured Erysipelotrichaceae bacterium
GGTGTCTTGACTTCAATTCTGAGCATGGGTTTCCTCGCTTGTCATGCCTATTCTAATGGAAAACAGAAAGAGATGCAGAAAGGATGCATTGGTTCTTCGAAAATGAACTAAAATGTGGAAAAGGGAGGAAGTAAACATATGGCTGCACTGAGTGCACTAGGTACATTATGCGTTTCAATCGTTCAGAAGCTGATCGCTGCAGTAATCGTCTGGCTTGTCGGCAAATGGGTTGTCAACAAGCTGCTTGGCATTATTGACAAGGGAAAAGGTGTAGAGAAGCTGGATCCGACGGTCCGTTCCTTCCTGCATAATTCCGTGAAGGCTGTTCTCTATGTCATTCTTATCATTGCCATCATCGGTGTCCTGGGTGTTCCGATGGCTTCCGTCATCACCGTGCTGGCTTCCTGCGGCGTTGCCGTCGGCATGGCCATGCAGGGTTCCCTCAGCAACATTGCCGGAGGAATCATGCTGCTGGTGTTCCGTCCGTTTGCAGTCGGTGAATACATCAGCGCTGCCGGTTCTGAAGGCACCGTCAAGGAACTGAGCATTTTCTATACGGTTCTGACAAGCGTGGACAACAAGGAGATCACCATTCCGAACGGCACTTTGATGAATTCCACCATCACAAACTTCTCCCGTGAAGCAAAGCGCAGGGTGGATCTCACCTTCTCCGTTGGAAAGGATTCTGATATCGAAGCTGTCCGCAAGGCCATGCTGGATGTCATGAACGGAAACGAGAAGGTCCTCAAGGATCCGGCACCGTTTGCTGAACTCAGCGGCGGAACAGAGCACAGCATGGACTTCACATTGCGTGCATGGGTGAACAGCGCTGACTACTGGGATGTGTACTTCGAGCTGACCAATGCCGTGACAAAGGCACTTGGAAATGCCGGTGCTACTGCTCCTGCAGTCCGTGTCATCCGGGAAGAAAAGACTTCCGCCTGAGCATATTTCATCTGAATGCCGTTTCCTGCAAAAGGGAGACGGCTTTTTCTTTCTGCGTAATGCACTGTGTCAAAGACCATGCAGTGGTCAGCTATGCTAAACTGTTGGAAAGAAAGAGAATGACATATGGAAATCAAGATCAATGATGTGATACATGGCTTCAGAGTGGTGAATATCAGGACACTGGAGGATCATCAGTGCCTGTTCTATGAAATGGAACATGAAAAGACAGGTGCACAGCTTGCCTGGCTTGCGGACAATGATGACAACAAGACCTTCAGCATCTGTTTCAAGACGATCCCGGAGGATGATACCGGTGTGTTCCATATCTGTGAACATTCCGTGCTGAACGGATCACAGAAGTATCCTGTGCGTGAACCGTTTGTGGATCTGCTCAAGACAAGCATGCAGACATTCCTGAATGCCATGACGGCACCGGATCATACATTCTATCCGGTCTCCAGCAGGAATGATCAGGATTTCCTGAATCTGATGGATGTCTATCTGGATGCGGTCCTGCATCCTCTGATTCATACCAACCCGGATATCTTTTATCAGGAAGGATGGCATTATGAAATCCGGGATGAAAAGGACGAACCGGTATACAAGGGTGTTGTGCTCAATGAAATGAAGGGAGCATTCGCCTCTGTGGATGAAACGGTTGTGGATGAACTTGGCAGGATGCTGTTCCCGGACAACTGTTATCACTTTGTCTCCGGCGGTGATCCTGAACATATTGTTGAATTAAGCTATGAGCAGTTCAAGGCAACTCATGCCCGTTTCTATCATCCGTCCAATGCAAGGATATTCCTGGATGGAAAAGTGGATATAGATGCGGCTCTCGCAAAGATGGATTCCTTCTTCGCTCCTTATGAAAAAGAGAAAGTAAGCTTTGATATTCCATGGCAGAAACAGCTGCCCGCAAAGACAGCTACGGTTCCTTATGAGATCGGTGCGCAGGAATCTCCGGAACATCGTACCGTCATTGCACTGGCAAGACTGCTTTGCACATGGAAGGACATCGAGGTCAATCTTGCAGCACAGGTCCTGGCTACTGCATTGAGCGGATCCAATGATGCACCGCTTAAGAAGAAGATCCTGGAAAAGGGACTTGGCGAGGATGTGGAGTTTGTTGTGTATGACGGCATTCAGCAGGACTTCAGCGTGATCCTTGTCCGCAATACGGATGCGGAAAAGAAGGATGCCATTGTCAGCACCATCCATGAACTGGCGGAACAGCTTTCCAGGGAAGGCCTGAATCATGAAACACTGAAGGCCATCCTGAACCAGATGGAATTCCACTATAAGGAAAAGAAGGAACCGGCAGGTGTCATGATCGCGGATGCCTCCTATAACTCCTGGCTGTACGGCGGTGATCCTGCTTTGTATCTCAACTATGGACATGTGTTTGATGAACTGCGGCAGAAGGTGGATGATGGCTGGTTTGAACAGCTGCTGAAGGAAATCCTTCTGGATGAGGAACACACGGATATCGTTGTGGCTGTACCGGATGCTTCGCTTGGAAAGAAGAAGGCAGAGAAGGAAGCAGCACGGCTTCATGAGGCAAAGTCCTCCTGGGGTGATGATATTCATGCATACATTGAAAGGACAAAGCATCTGGATGTCTGGCAGGCAAGTGAAGATACACCGGAAGCCAAAGCCGCTCTTCCTGTTCTGAAGCTTTCCGAAATCAATGAAAAACCGGAGCCGTTTGAACCGGAAGTGAAGGAATACCGCTCTGTACCGCTGCTTGTCTATCCGGCAAATGCCAGCGGCATCGTGTATTTCAATCTTTACTTCTCCATTGCCGGCATCCGGAAGGATGATCTTCCTTCCCTTGGTCTGTTTACGGACCTGCTTCTGCACCTGCCGACAAAGCGCCATACACTTTCACAGCTGCAGGAGCTTGTCAGGGCGAACATCGGTTCCTTGGGATTCCGGGCGGATGCCCTTGGTACAAAGGAACCGGATGTCTGTCAGCCGATGATCGTTGTGACATGCAGCGTGCTTGAGGAAAAGCTGCCCGCAGCCGTCGATCTGGTTCTTGAGATCCTGCAGGAGACGGTCTTTGAAAAGGATGAAATAAAGCCGCTTGTGAAGCAGAAAGTGGAAGAAAACCGCCAGGTGCTTATTGGAAACGGCCATGCGGCTGCTGTTCTGCGTGCCATGGCACATCACAATGCGGACAGTGCATGCCGTGAATATCTTGGTGGATATACATCCGCCCGTTTTGTCATGGATCTTGACAAGGAGTATGACACCAGGGCTGATGAATTCATTGACCAGGCCTTGATGTACCAGGAGGTGCTGTTTGTTTCCTCCAGGCTGACGGCATCATTGACCGGTGAAGAAAATGAAGCACAGGTGAAACGCCTGATTGATACACTGCCTGCTGCAGACTTCCAGAGATGCCGTGTGCATACACCGCTGCTTGAAGGGGATAAGGAAGGCATCATCATCCCTGCCCAGGTAGGTTATTGTGCATGTGCCGGCAATATGGAAGAGTATGGTGCGAAGTATGACGGGAGCTGGCGTGTGCTTGCACACATGCTGACATACGGGTATATGTGGAACGAGATCCGCGTCAAGGGCGGAGCATACGGCACAGGATTCTCAGCCGGTGCTGCAGGAAGCCTTGCCGCATGGACGTATCGTGATCCAAGTCCTGCAAAGTCCCTTGAAACATGCAGAGGTGCCGGAGAATGGATCCGTCAGGAAGTGAAGGACAAGGATCTTTCCTCCTACATCATCGGTACGATCGCTTCCGGGGAGCCTCTGCTGTCCTATGGACAGAAAGTCAGAAGCGGGGATGCCAGATGGTTCCGCGGAACAAGCTATGAAGACCGTTGTGTGCTGCGCAGGGAAATCCTGACAACAGACAGTGCAAAGCTGGAAGAGATGAGCCATGTGCTGGATGCCGTCGTGGAGAAAGGCACACAGGTATTGATTGCACCGGAAAGTGAAGTCAGGAAGTGTGCAGACATGCAGATCCTGTCTGATGACAAACATGATTGAAGG
>OMUX01000420.1 GCA_900314345.1 uncultured Erysipelotrichaceae bacterium
CAAGATCTGATTACCTGTGTCAGTATACACGAGTGGAATGCTTGAAGAAAATTCTTGAAAATAAGACGTTGCTGCTAAATAATCCGTCAGCAATGAATGATCTTGAAGAGTTTAAAAACTACAACTCTAACATAGCCAATTCAATGTACTTTACCTGTTTCATGACCGGGCAGGATGAAAGTGTAGGCATGTGGGCTATGTATGCTCCTGACTGGATTGACGGAGTTCAGATTTCAATAAGGCGAGATGACTTCTATAAACTGCTTGAGCTGAAATCATTCGTGAAACAAGATAAGGATTTTCATGATCTTGGAACGGAAGTAACTGGTGCTGGTTGGTCTGTTTCTATGGCACGTGTGGCATACTTTGATGAGGACAGAAATTTTCTGTCAGTATCCGATAGCCACAATGTGAAGTTTACGAAGGGCAAGCTGAAAGATAATTGCCTTGCTGGTTTCGTTAAAGATGATGTTTGGAGCTATGAAAAAGAAATCAGACTGATATTGAAAGGAAAACCTGCAAAGGTAATGCCATTTGATCACGCTGTGATCGATATTTCTGATGCTTTGAACAATATGGAGATAAAACTCAGCCCTTACTTTGCAGATGCAAATCTCAAGGTAATAAAAAATATCCACAAGAAGTATCCGTTTATCAGAATCAGAATGAGTCATCTTTATGGCAAGATGAAATTGAGAAAGCAAGAACCATCTGATGGTGTTCTACCCGATATGGTAGAACAATGGGGAATAGAAACTGATAAAGAACGCACCAGACTGGGACTTGATTAATGTGGGCATTGATTGAGAACTTCTCCAGAATGTAACCCTACATCCAGTCCTTAACCTTTTTAATACAAAGAATACTGAGTTGAAATCACTTTCATGGTCAGCCTGTTGAAATGCTACGTGACAGGTTTTATTATGCATATAGGGTTACGTATCCCTGCTGAGGCCGCCTATGTTTCTCGATTCTGTTGTCCCTGTCCCTGATCAGAAGATCACCAGGAAACACATCCGTGGTACTACCTACATCTACTATCTTACCGGTACGAAAAGAGACCCTTCCACAGGCAAACCGAAGCCTGACTGGAAGGCAATAGGAAGACAATTACCGGACAGGTCGAACAAGATGAATCCCAATCAGAATTATCTGCTGTACTTCCCGGAAGAGGAACTTCCGGAGATCCGTGAGAATGCATTCCACAGCGGATGTCAGAAGGTAGGCGCCTGGCTTGTCATCCGGAAGGTCATCAAAGACTATGGCCTGGACAGTTTGATGCGCACTATCATCGGAAAAGACAGCGGCCTGTTCCTCGATCTTGCGGCATACTCCATCATTACGGAAGGCAATGCGGCACAGTATTACCCGGACTATGCGTACAACCATCCGTTATTCACCAGTGACATGAAGATCTTCAGTGATTCAAAGATTTCTGATTTTCTGAAGTCAATCACGGATGATCAGAGACTCATGTTTCTGGAAGACTGGAATGAAGAGAGGAATCACCGGCAGAACATCTATATCTCCTATGACTCCACCAACAAGCACAGCGATGCCGGTGATGTAGACCTCGTTGAAGCAGGACACCCTAAGGTAGATACCGGAAAGACAATCTTCAACTATTCCATTGCCTATGATCAGAACAATGCAGAACCTCTTCTCTACGAAAGCTATATGGGCAGTATTGTCGATGTGGCAGAGCTTCAGCGGATGGTAGAGAAGGTTGAAGGATACGGTTACCGTAACATCGGCTTTGTCCTGGACAGAGGATACTTCAGTAAAGAACACATCCGGTACATGGACAGCAAAGGCTTCAACTTTGTCATCATGGTCAAAGGAACAAAGGACCTTGTCAGCAGTATTGTCCGAGAAAAGAGCGGAACATTTGAAAACAGCCGACGATACTTCATCAGGGAATATGAGGTATACGGTATTACCGTTAACCGCAGGCTGTATCCTACAGACGCAAGAGACAGACACTTCCACATCTACTACAGTCCATACAAGTGTGCAGCAGAGCGTGCAGAACTGAACCGCAGGGTCAACAAGATGCTTGACTGGTGCAAGGAGCGCCAAGGCAAGGCTGTCAAAGCACCGGAAGACTTCAGAAGATATCTGAAGCTCTGCTACAGAAACGACTTCCTGAGTCCGGAGAAGAAAGCTGAGGTAAAACCGGAAGACAACATCTTCATGGGCGGTGAAGAGGATCATGACGCGATTGATGCGGAACTTCAGCTGTGCGGATACTTTGTCATCATTACTTCAGCCAATATGA
>OMUX01000419.1 GCA_900314345.1 uncultured Erysipelotrichaceae bacterium
CCGGTCAGAGAAGATGTCTGTAATACGGTTCTGATGAACAAAAGTCTGTTCATCTTCTACAGTATCAAGGCCCAAAGCGCCGATCTGTTCTGTTTCAATGCCATGGATCAAGGCCTGTATATCCATGAGCGGACCTCTTGCACAGTTGATCAGGATGACGCCTTTCTTCATCCTGGAGAGGGAATCCTTATTAATCATGTGATAACTGCTGTCATTCAGTGTTGTATGCAATGTGATGATGTCGCACTGTCTGTAGATGTCATCCAGGGATTCCACATAGGATGCATACTTCAGAACCGTTTCATTGAGGTGTCTGTCAAAGGCAAGGATCCGGCAGCCAAAGCCGCTGAGATTCTGGATCACCTGGGTGCCGATCCTGCCGCATCCGATGACACCGACGGTCATATCCCGGAGTTCCTTTCCGATTAAACCTTGGAGGGAATAGTCATTGACCTGCATGCGCCACAAGGCCTGCTTGTAGCAGCGCAGGCACAGCAGCATCATCATGACCGTGTAGTCTGCCACACCGTTTGGCGCGTAGCTGGCATTACTGACATGGATACCGTGCTTCCTTGCGGCATTGAGGTCAATATGGTCATAGCCGATGGTCCTTGTGGAAAGGCAATGAATGCCATGCTTCTCAAAGGCTTCCATCTCCGCTTCCTCATACCGGTGCATGCCAAGCACACTGACGCCGCATCCTGTTTCAAGGGAAAGGATATCATCCAGAAGACATGGTCCATCATGAATCACAATGTCCATGCCGGAATCCTTCAGGATCTCAAAGTACGGCTTTTCATCTGCTCTGACTTCAAATGCATGGATTCTCATGACAAACCCTCCTTGTTCTGTGCCCATTATAGCGGAAACAGGATGGTATGCTGAAGACAGCAGCAATGGTGAAAACGCTTTCAAGTGCATTGCAATCCATGGTTAATTCTTTTAATATGTAAGTGGGTGATTACGCAGAAGGGGGTATCTGCATATGAAAAAGACTAATTACGGAGTCATCGGTCTTCTGGCAGCAGCCTGTGTCCTGGGATTTGTTTCACCGGGTATCAAGAGTGCTGAACCGGCTGCACCTGCTTCAGACGCGGCAGCTGCAGTGAAGACGGAGGCTGCAGAAAGCGAAGCACCGGCACAGACCGTGACAGGCGTACAGCAGCTTGGCGCGGAAATGGCAAAGACAGGAACCGGTGTCAGTGCCGTGACTGCCGATGACTGGAAAGATCAGTATCCTCTGGAATATGAATCCTTCATGAAGAACAATGAAAACGATGAAGTCGTGGACTACATCGAAGAAAACCCGTACATCAAGACACTGTACGAAGGATATGGCTTCGCGATCTCCTACGGCAGTGCAAGAGGCCATACGTATGATATCGAAGACCTCTATGCAACAGGCAGACCGCACAAGCTGGCCAACTGCTTCACCTGCAAGACCAGCACCTTTACGGCAAAGGTCCTGGAGGAAGGCGACAGTGTCTATGCGATGTCATTTGATGATATCAAGGCTGAGGTCGGTGAAACAGCAGATGAAGTGGCGGATCCCTTCGGATGCTTCCATTGCCATGAAAATACCCCGGGGACGATGTTTGTGACACACATGTATCTGGCCAATGCTCTGGGACAGGACATTGACAAGGTCCCGGCAGCGGATCTCTCCTGTGCACAGTGCCATACCGAGTACTACTTCGATCCTGAGACAAAGGCTACAACCCTTGGCTATCATGATCTTGCAAGCATGAACCCGGATGACATCCTGGCTTATGAAAACACACTGGTTGATGGCGAAGGCAATCAGTTCGCCGACTGGGTGGATGAATCCACAGGCACAAGGAAGCTCAAGGCACAGCATCCGGAGTTCGAGACATTCTTTGAAGACGGAAGCGTGCACGCACAGCAGTTCACCTGTGCTGACTGCCATATGGGCAGGAAAACTGCTGCAGACGGAACCGTATTCACAGACCACAACTGGACAAGCCCGCTGAACAACCAGGAACTCCTGGACAGCACCTGCAGCCAGTGCCACTCCGGTTCCACGGATCTCAAGACACTGGTACCGCAGATCCAGGCAGAAACAAGAGAGAGCGAGAACCGTATCGGAAACAAGCTGGCAAATCTTGATGCCAAGCTGACCGATGCCGTCAATGCCGGAACGATGAGCGAGGATGAACTCGATGAAGTCCGTGATCTTTACCGGAACTCCCAGTTCCTGTGGGACTTCGTCTTCGTTGAAAACAGCGAGGGTGCACACAACTCCAAGATGACAAAGAAGACACTGGCAGAAGCCGAGGATCTCTGCGATCAGGCACTTGCCAGGCTGAACTGATCAATTCAACAGGAATGCCGTCCGCCATGGCGGGCGGCATTCTTTGCATAAGGAGAACAAATGAAGAAACTCTGGAAATTCCTGCAGTCCATGACATTCGGCATCATCATCCTGGCACTGATTGCCTTGATCTCTGCGGCAGGCTCCCTGATCCTGCAGAATCAGGATGCCATGTACTATGTCAGGACGTATCCGTCATGGTACAAGGTGATCCTGACACTGCAGCTCAATGATGTATACAACAGCTGGTATTTCAATCTTCTGGCTGTGCTTCTGATCTTCAATCTGACATTCTGTTCCATCCTCCGCTTCCGCCGTGTTTCAAAGGATGCGGAGATGAAGGCGGCATCCCTTGCCAGGGCGGATGTGCTTCTGGAAAAGGATGACATTGAAAAGGTGAAGCAGACCTTGTCGGATATTCACTGCAATGTGCATGAGGAAAACGACAGGATCATCTATGCGAAGAACAGGACCGGAAGATACGGTACGTTCATCACACACCTTGGCATTCTTCTGACAGTGATCTTCTTCATGATTGCCATGCATGCCCCGACCGTACAGGATCTGACCTGCTATCCGGGAAATGCACTGACACTGGATGATGGAACACAGATCAAGGTGGATGATTTCCAGATCGAAAATGAAGCAGGAAGCCTGGATTACAAAAGCAGGCTTGAGATCATCGTGCCGGATGGAAGAAGCAGCGGGGTGAAAGAAGCCAGCGTCAACCATCCGGTATCCCTTGGAGAATACAAGGTATACCAGCAGACCTATGGTACAGTCGGCATCATAACAGTCAGAGATGAAGCGGGAAACAAGGACAGGTTCATCATGGACGACCAGATGTTCCTGACCAAGGATCAGAAACATGGCATTCTGTTCAATGCCCTGTATCCGGATATCATCACGGATGAAGACGGCCAGTACAGCCTGATCACCAATGTCACTGGATCCTATCCAAATCCCGTCTATACGTTCAACCTTGTGGAACCGGGAGAAGACGGCGGTACACTGCAGATGACGCCGATGCTGGCATTCCCTGGCGATGAGATTGAAACAGGGGGACTGACATTCACGTTTGAGAAACCCATGGAATACCCAGGTTTAAGAATCAAGCATTCCCCGGCATGGGTGAATGTGCTGCTTGTGCTTGGATTTACTGTATTGATTGCCGGTCTTGCCGTTACATTCCTGATGGAACCGGTGCTGGTTGTTGTGGATGACAAGGGTTATAAGATCCTTGGAAACAAGACCGAGGGAATTGAACTGATGCTGGAAAATGCAATCGGAAAGGGAAAGGAATAGAACATGCTTGATTTTACATTCTTTGCAGGACTTGCCTTGTATTTCATCGGCATGATCCTGTCATTCTTTGCCAGAACCAAAGAGAAACTGCAGAAGATCTCATGGCTTCTGTTCCTGGCCGGCTTTGCCTTTGAGACACTTTATATTTTCATGCGAGGGATTCAGGCGGGAAGAGTGCCGATGTCCAACCAGTTCGAATTTGCGGCGATGTTCTCCTTCGGCATTGCATTGATCCTGGTGATCCTCCATTACCGGAACAGGCTTGCCTGGCTTGAGACCATCGGGATGATCATGGTATGGGGCATCCTCCTGTATGCAAGCACACAGCCCAGGGACATTGAAGAACTCATGCCTGCCTTAAGGTCTGTCTGGTTTGTGACACACATCGGCAGCGCTGCCTTCAGCTATGCATGCTTCATGCTGGCAGGGGCCTGCGGCATCCGCTATATCCTTACAGTGAGGAAGGATCCGAAGGACGCAAAGCTGGTGCAGATGGATTACTTCATGTACCGCCTGATTGCCATCGGTCTGTTATTGTTAACGGTCACCATTGTCATCGGTGCCGTCTGGGCAGAAGAAGCCTGGTCTGCCTTCTGGACATGGGATCCCAAGGAGGTATGGGCACTCATCACATGGATCCTGTATGCGATCTATCTCCACCTGCGCCTCAACCGCAGGAAGTCCGGTACATTCCTTGCATGGTATGCCATCATTTCCATACCGGTGGTATTGT
>OMUX01000415.1 GCA_900314345.1 uncultured Erysipelotrichaceae bacterium
GAACTGGAGAAGCAGGTCAGCCCTTTGAAGCGTCAGGCAAGGAAGGCTGAGATCTACCGTGAGAAGAAGAAGCGTCTGGAGGAAATCGAGATCGCGGTGCTGGTGCAGGACATTGAATCCTGCAGCACACAGATTGAAGAAGCGAAGAAGACGCTGTTTGACATTGAGACAACCACGCAGATGAATGCGACAAGCATCCAGATCTCCGAGACAAAGATCGAGGATGAAAAGAAGCAGGCGGCTGCGCTGGAAAAGGAAATCAGCAGCCTCCAGGAAGAGCTCATGAAGAAGATGAATGAGATTTCTGCCCTGGAAGCACGCCGCACAGAGCTGGATGAGCGCAGGAAGTACATCATTGAAACCGGAAGCCGTCAGGAAAAGGCAAGGGAGACACAGTCTCTCTTAGAGGCCGCAAAGGCGGAATATGAAGACAGAAAGCAGCGTCTGGATGCCCTGAACAATGCCATCAATCTGGATCAGGAAAAGCTGCGCCAGGCAGCCCAGAAGGTTTTTGATGCAAACAGTGCCTATGAACAGGCCCAGGGTTTATTGAGAAACCTGCAGAACCGGCAGGCCTTCCTGGAACAGCAGATGAAGGATCCTTTCGGATCACGGAATTCCGGTGCCAGCTCCATCATGCAGAACCGGAATGCACTGCATGGAATCCTTGGTGTCGTGGGATCTGAGATCCATGCGCAGAGCGGCTATGAAGATGCGATCTCCGAGGCTTTGGGCGGAGCGATGTACAACATCGTCACCACAGATGAAGCCTGTGCCAGGGATGCGATCCGCTTCTTAAACAGGAACATGTCCGGAAGGGCGACATTCCTGCCGCTGTCTGTCTTAAGACCAAGAAGCCTGAGCCAGGAAGCAGAAGTCATCTGTTCCAACACGGAAGGCTATCTTGGAACGGCAGCGCAGTTTGTCACCTATGATCCGAAGTTTGAACCGGTGGTCAGTGCTCTTCTGAACACCGTGCTTGTGGTCAAGGACATGGAAAGCGGCAACCAGTTATCCGCTTTGACGCACAGGGCATACAACATCGTCACGCTGAACGGTGAAGTCATTCACCGCGGCGGTTCCATGACCGGCGGAAAGAACCGGCACAACACCACGCCGGTGACGATCCAGAAGGAATACACGGCAGTCAAGGCAAGCATTGATTCCCAGACCGCAAGGGCGGAGCTTGCAAGAAAAGCAAGCGAAGAGGCACAGCTGGAGCGCGACAGCATCACCCGCAGCCTCCAGCAGAACCGCATCAGTGCGGCTGCACTGGAACCGGTGGTGGATGCCAAGGAAGCCAAGTATGAAAAGCTGAAGAACGATCTGGCGCTCCTGGAGCCGGAAGGCGGCAGTGAAGAAAGTGCTGCAGAAAAGGCGGATGAGCTTGTCGTGCGCCTCAACAAGGCCTACAGCAGAAGAGATGAGATCACAGCATCCATCAAGGGCAAGCGGGAACAGCGCCAGAGCCTGATGGCGGACATTGACCGCAAGGATCAGCAGCTGCGTCAGCTGCGCAAGGATCAGGAACGTGCGGTTGCCAGTGCCAATGCCATCAAGGTGGACCAGGGCAGGATTGAGACCAGGATGGAAAACAGCCTGAACCGTCTTGCGACGGAATATCAGCTGACCTATGAGTTTGCCAGGACCAAGGTCACGGACACCGATACGGAAAATGCCAGGGAAGAGGTAGCACAGCTGCGCAGCGAAATCGAGCACCTTGGCAACATCAACATGAATGCGCCGGAGGAATACAACGAAGTCAACGAGCGCTATGAATTCCTCAAGAAGCAGATCGAGGAACTGACAGCCAGCCGTGACAAGATCCTGGCAGCGATTGACGAGATGGACCGTGTCATGGTGAAGCAGTTCAAGGAGATGTTCGACAAGATCAATGCGGAATTCAATGAGATCTTCAAAAACCTCTACGGCGGCGGAAAGGCGAAGCTGATCCTTGAGGATCCCAATGACATCCTGAATACGGGCATTGACATCGATGCCCAGCCACCGGGAAAGGCCGTGCAGAACAACATGCTGTTCTCCGGCGGCGAGAAGTCCTTGATTGCGCTTTGTGTATTGTTTGCGATCCTGAAGGTGAAGCCTGTACCGCTTGTCATCCTGGATGAGGTTGAGGCAGCGCTGGACCAGGGCAACGTGGAACGCTTTGCACAGTATCTGCACAAGTACACGGATCGTACCCAGTTCATGGTTGTCACACACCGTCCGGGCACGATGGAGAACTGTGATGTTCTGTATGGTGTCACGATGCAGCATCAGGGTGTTTCCCAGATGCTCAAGGTGGAGCTGAAGGAAGCAGTGGATCTTGCCGGAAGCGGTGAGACAGGAGAACAGAAATGAGTTTTCTCGACAGTCTGAAAAAGGCATTTTCCAAGAAGGATGACAGAGGCGTCTACCTCAGCGGCTTCCGCAAGTCCAGGGATACGCTGGGCGGACAGCTGTCTGCGCTGCAGAAGAACTTCAAGGGCGTGGACGATGAGTTCCTGGAACAGCTGACAATCATCCTGCTGGAAGCGGATGTGGGCATCGAACTGACGGACATGATCTGTGAGAATCTGAAGAAGACCGCAGATGAGTATGTCAATGTCAGCTTCAAGTGGGCCATGAACTTCTTAATGGAAAGCATGCGCAACATCTACAACGAAACAGAAGATGCACCGATGGTGTTTGCGGACAATGGTCCGACAGTGATCCTGCTGGAAGGGGTCAACGGGTCCGGCAAGACAACCACGGCCGCAAAGCTAGCAAGCATGTATCAGAAACAGGGA
>OMUX01000414.1 GCA_900314345.1 uncultured Erysipelotrichaceae bacterium
GCTGTCCCTTGTGGTTGACATTATTCTCAGCAATTGCCTGTTCCAGTGCGATTTTGTCCAGAGTGATTCCATCATCGGCTCCGTTTTCCGCTTCAATGGCATGCATGGCAGATACAATTCTCAGGTCATCCAGCAAGGCATTGGTATCAGATACCTTGCCATCAGAACTGTATCGCCAGCTGATCAGGCCGGTTTTTTCATCCAGCATACGCAGCTTCGTAAACTTCCAGAGACGATTGAATAATGCTGTATCCTTGTCAATCGCAGCATACTGCATCATCAGTCCCTGGCTTTCTGACAGGACATCCTTGCTTGACAGTGTATCACTCAGACGTTTCACGGAATCTGTACTGTATTGAATTGCCAGAGCATCATTATCTGTACTGGAAGACATTGCATTCAGTACATAGTTCCTTGTAGCCCTGTCCTTGCCTGCAGACGCATCTTCAGCAAAAGCAAAGCATTCCCCTGCTGTCCGGACGCCATGCGTATAGTTGACAACCCGGCAATCTGAATCAAGGATTACCATTGTCGGAATTTCCTTGATACCCCATGCATGATAAAGGACTTCATCTCTGTCATAGAAACAATCCGCAGAGATGCCGTGCTCCTTAAGTTTGCCCTCTGCAGCCTGAACAGACTCTTTTTCCGGATTCAGGCGGTCGATGTAAATGAGCCTGTAGCCGTACTGATCCGCCGCCTCCTGTATCCTGTCAGAAATCTGCAGCTGTTCTTCACAGTCAGGGCACCAGCTTGCGAAGAAGACAAGCCACAGCCCCTTTCCGTCTTCTGCAGATTCTTTCAGGGAAACAGAATTCCCATCCGCATCTTCCAGTGTCAATGTTTCCTGTACCATTCCGGTCCTGAGATTCTGTGGATACAGATCTTCCTTGCTTGACAGAGAAATCTGATCACCGCCATTGTCAGCTGCCGTTACCGGTGCAGGATTCCTGAGACGATGAAAGGCAGTCTGACATATCAGGATCACCGCAAGACAGCAGACGATGATCCGCACCAATGACCGGTTCTTCATGCCGATTCACCGACCAGGATATCTGCGATCCGCCGGCAGGCATGTCCATCACCATATGGATTCGAAGCCTGCGACATGGCAGCGTATTCCTGCTGATCAATCAGCAGCTTCCTGAATTCACTGTAGATTTTCTCTTCATCCGTGCCTACAAGACGCAGCGTTCCTGCTGTTATTCCTTCCGGTCTTTCCGTGGTATCGCGCATCACAAGTACAGGCTTGCCTAAAGATGGTGCTTCTTCCTGAATACCACCGCTGTCTGTGAGAATGAGAAAGCTGTGTGCCATATAGTTATGAAAATCAAGGACATCGAGCGGTTCAATCATCCTGATTCTCTGATCACCGCCAAGTTCTTCTTCTGCAGCTTTACGCACTGCCGGGTTCAGATGAACGGGATAAATTGCCTTTGTATCAGGAAATTCGTCAATGATTCTGCGGATAGCACGGAACATATGGTGCATCGGTTCGCCCAGATTCTCCCTGCGGTGTGCTGTGATCAATATCAGCCTGTTTCCTTCCGCCCACTCCAGATCCGGGCTGGAATAATCCGTTCTGACTGTTGTACGCAATGCATCAATTGCCGTATTTCCCGTCACATAAATGGTTTCAGGTTTCTTTCCTTCCTTCAGGAGATTTTCCCTTGCCAGTTCTGTCGGTGCGAAATTGTACTTTGAAATAATGCTTACTGCTTCACGGTTGAATTCCTCCGGATACGGAGAGTAGATATCATAGGTACGAAGGCCCGCTTCAACATGTCCGACCGGAATCTGAAGATAAAAGCATGACAGAGCAGCAGCAAACGTTGTGGTTGTATCGCCATGTACCAGAACAACATCCGGCTTTTCCTTTTCAAGAACTGCTTTCAGCTTGTTCAGTATCTCGTTGGTGATATCGAACAATGTCTGGTTTGCCTTCATGATATTGAGGTTATAGTCAGGGACAACATCAAACACATCAAGAACCTGCTGAAGCATTTCACGGTGCTGACCTGTCACACATACAACTGCCTGCAGTTCCTTCCGCTTCTTGATTTCATTCACGAGTGGACACATCTTGATGCCTTCCGGCCGTGTACCGAAAACAATCATCACTTTTTTCATATGCAGACCTCGACCATACTTTCTCCATTCATGAAGGAATAAGTGATCCGATCAGCCAATATACCGGCAGACCAGCCATGAATGATTACTTAATATTGTAATCCGTAAAGATCATGAACATTCAAAGATTACCCATTATTTTTGGGCTGTCTCATGAGATTTTACCGCGTCGGTATGATACCTTCTGTACCTTTGTTAACCAGCAGAACACATTGATCACAGAAATGAAGCAGAACCACATTTCATCCATTTCCACCTTTGGCTTTTAAACCAAAGTGATTCATATATAAGGGACCCGACACATCCCGCTGTAACAAAAACCCTGCAACTCGGAAGAAGAAACTCTTCTGAACCGCAGGGAAAGCGAATCTGGTTAAAGCATCCGGATATATCTCTCAGAAGCTATGAGCAGTGAGCCCGGATGACAGGTCAGAATCCCACTACTTTAGTGGTGGGAGTGTCAATGCATGCATAGGCAAGGATCATAATCATGACTACATCCTGTACATGATGTTGAATC
>OMUX01000412.1 GCA_900314345.1 uncultured Erysipelotrichaceae bacterium
AGTCATCTTCATACCGGTCTCCCTTGGGAAAGGAGATATCCAGTGATCTGATGAAATCTGTACGGTACAGTTTGTTCCAGAGCACGGCAAAGAGATTCACCATCATGTCCTGATGAATCCCGTAAGGTCCCTCTTTCTGGTATCTCTCCCCTTTGGCATTTACCCACAGAAAGTCAGAGACTTCAACCTGTAAATGATCTCTCTCAGCCAGTTCATAGAGATCCATGAACATGTCCGGTTCTGCAGTATCATCACTGTCCAGAAAGCCGAAGTAAGAGCTGGTTACTTTGGAAAGACCGAAGTTCCTGGCTTCGGCTACACCTTCATTCTCCTTGATAAAGACCTGAAGATTGAAATCAGGATGTGTTTCTTTGTAGCTGTTCAGTACTTCCAGAGTATGGTCTGTACTGCCGTCATTGACGGCAATGATCTCCAGATCCTTTAATGTCTGGTGATACAGGCTGTCCAATGTAGCAGTCACAGTATCCGCACAGTTATAGCATGGAACAATGACACTGACCTTACTCATGTGCCTGCTCCTTTGCTGTATGGATTCTGTTGAGCAATACAGCAGTTAATAAAGCCATGAAGATCGTTGTCACAAACTGATCCAGGGTATGACCGGAAAGATAGGCAGAGCCAAGACCTGCACCAAGGGATACGGCAAGGATCATGTTCTCCAGGGTGAACATCTGCTTATGGTAGCGGATAAAGCCATAGAGGCCATACAGTACCAGGAATACCCATGGAAGAATGCAAAGCAGTTCTCCTGTATACCCTAAGAGGTATATCTGCATGACAAAGTCCCGTTCCAGAACAATGGAACCGTTCATGAACGTACTGTAGCCCATGCCAAGAATCTTTTCCTTTGACGTCAGGTTCTGGTATTTGTACTTCGTGAAGATCGTCTCTACCTGTCTGCCGTTGACTCTCTCCATGACCGGAATCTTCAGTGCTACATCAGACCAGAACTCCGGATCATGCTGATAAGAGTAATACTCTGTATAGTACATGGAAGGTACAGACTGAATGTAACGAGCATTAATACCATAGGTTTCAAACATGAAGACATAGAAGTTCCGCCATTCTTCAGAGCCACGGACCAGGTTCTCTCCGTCAGAAAGTCTTTCCATGCCTTCTGCAGCGGCACCGTTATGAAGCAGTGCTACATCATTGACCGCATCCACCTTCTGGTTCTGTACGGCAGGTGTCATGTTCAGCATGCCGCCGAAGACTGCCGTGAATACAAAAGAAAGGATAATAATGTTCTTCTGCAGCTTCTGATGCTTTAATACAAGGCTGTCAAAGAAGTACAGTACTAAGAACAATAACGGAATGATCACTGCACCATAGGTGGCAACCCTGGTTGCCAGCATCTGCATAGCCATAGACTGTACAAAGATCAGTACTGCAATCTTCCTTCTTTCCTTCTTGTCTTTTGCAACAGACAGGAAGTAATACAGTACCGGCAGTAACATGAACAGCAGAATACCAATCGTATTGCCTTCATTGAAGAAGAACTTGGATGCCAGTGTTCTCGGGTGATACCAGTCATAGATCCCGGAGAACCAGGAGAATACATTGCCTACGGTCATGCCATAGTAGGTACTGTCCGCAAAGACATACAGATCTCCTACTACTATGGGAATGGAAATGATTCCGGAAAGGAACAATACGAGGTTTCTTAATTCCCTGTTGTCAATCTTCTCGTTGTAGATGATGTAGGTAACAAAGTATGGAATAACCAATGTTAAACAATAGGTCAGTTCCTGCCACGTATTGAACTGAAAGTTCTCTGTAAGGTCCAGTCTTTCATAGAGAGACTGTGCCTGTCGACAGTGCAGTACAAAATACCCTGCAAAGAGTACAAGGTAAACTGCTGTGAAGATAAACGTTCTCTTCATGTTCTTGTCCTTCAGGAAGAATGACCAGATGACAAGTGCCGGAATCACAAGAAAACGGATAATGGTGGCAGGTCTGGGAAGACCATACTGATCCAGGAAGTCATACAGAAGATAATCGAGATCAATGATGGGCTGGATCATGATCAGGATCAATATCAGTCTGTGAAGGACCTTTTCCTGTCTGTTCATTGCAGCACTTCCATAAACTGCTGCAGCAGTTCTTCATTGGGATACTTATAGTTCTTTAACATAAGCTTCATATCTTCTAATTGGCCTATAGAAGACAAGGCAGTCTTCAGACCGTTGGTCAAACCTTCCTGGCTG
>OMUX01000411.1 GCA_900314345.1 uncultured Erysipelotrichaceae bacterium
GGATGCTCGGAGAGATACTTTGTGATTGCCGCTGTCAGTGTTGTCTTGCCGTGGTCAACGTGACCAATGGTTCCGATGTTAACATGTTCCAGCGAACGGTCGAAATGTTCCTTAGCCATTTTGTTTTTTCCTCCTGGTTAATAAAGTTAGTTTAGACCGAAATCATTTTATGATATCCGGATGTAGTTTGCAATCATGAATTGCTTCATGATCTGATGCCTTTGATTACTTTCCTGCAGCCTTGTCGATGATGTCCTTGGCAATGCTCTTCGGGACTTCCTCGTAGTGGTCTGTCTGCATGATGTAGGTTCCGCGGCCCTGTGTGATGGAACGCAGATCCGTGACATAGCCGAACATCTCAGCCAGCGGTACGAAGCTCTCGATCTTGATGGCGTTGCCTGTCTCTTCCTGGTTGCGGATCTGGCCTCTTCTCTTGACCAGGTCGCCCATGACGGAACCCAGGTACTCAGACGGTGCCGTGACATCAACTCTCATGATCGGCTCGAGGATGATCGGATCGCAGTGCTTGGCAGCTTCCTTGAGTGCCAGGGATGCAGCGATCTTGTATGCCTGCTCGGAGGAGTCTACCTCATGGTAGGAACCATCGAACAGCTCTGCCTTGATATCAACGACAGGATATCCTGCGACAAGACCATTGTTGAGTGCTTCTTCCAGACCCTGCTGGGTAGGCTTGATGAATTCCTTCGGGACGGAACCGCCGACGGTAACATCCTGGAACTCGAAGCCCTTGCCCTGGTTCGGTGAGAATCTGATCCAGACATCACCATACTGACCATGACCACCGGACTGACGGACGAAACGTCCTTCCACCTCAGCCTGCTTCGTGATTGTCTCACGGTAAGCAACCTGCGGCTTGCCTGCTGTAGCCTCAACCTTGAACTCACGTCTCATACGATCCATGATGATGTCCAGCTGAAGTTCACCGACACCTGCAATGATCGTCTGGCCTGTTTCTTCGTCTGTGTATGTCTTGAAGGTAGGATCCTCTTCTGCAAGCTTCTGCAGAGCGTTGTCCATCTTCTGGGAATCAGCCTTTGTCTTCGGCTCAACGGACATTTCGATAACCGGCTCCGGGAATACCATCTGCATCAGTTCGATCGGATGGTTCTCATCGCACAGTGTATCGGATGTTGTTGTGTACTTCAGACCGACGGCACCGGCAATGTCGCCTGTGTAGACGTCTGTGATATCAGCACGGTGGTTTGCATGCATGCGGACCAGACGGCCGAATCTTTCCTTCTTGCCCTTTGTGGCATTCAGGACATAGGAACCTGCTTCTGCATGTCCGGAATAGACTCTGAAGTATGTGAGTCTTCCGACGAACGGATCGGTTGCGATCTTGAATGCAAGCGCGGAGAACGGTTCATCATCGCTCGGATGACGCTCTTCCTTTGTGCCGTCTTCCAGATGGCCTTCGATTGCCGGAATATCCAGCGGAGAAGGCAGGTAGTCGACGACTGCATCCAGCAGCATCTGTACACCCTTGTTCTTGTATGCGGATCCGCAGAGAACCGGGAAGAACTCAGATGTCAGAACACCCTTGCGGATTGCTCTCTTGATTTCTTCAACAGTCGGCTCTTCGCCTTCCAGGACCTTCATCATGACATCGTCATCGTAGTCAGCGATGGCTTCGAGCATCTCAGCACGCATTTCCTTTGCCTGCTCGACAAACTGCGGCTCGATGTCTTCCTTCTTGATGTTGGTACCCAGATCGTTCTCGTACATCTCCTGCTTCATGGTGACCAGGTCGATGATACCGCGGAAGCTGTTCTCAGCGCCTACCGGCATCTGGATAGCTGCAGCCTTGGCACCCAGTCTGTCATGAATGGAATGAACGGACATCATGAAGTCTGCACCTGTCGCATCCATCTTGTTGGAGAAGACGATACGCGGAACATGATATTCCGTAGCCTGTCTCCAGACAGTTTCGGTCTGCGGCTCAACACCAGCCTTGGAGTCAAGGACAGTGACAGCACCGTCGAGGACTCTCAGAGAACGCTCAACTTCAGCGGTGAAGTCGACGTGCCCTGGTGTATCGATGATGTTGATCTGGCAGTCCTGCCAATGGCATGTTGTAGCAGCGGAAGTGATGGTAATGCCACGCTCCTGCTCCTGTGCCATCCAGTCCATCTGGGAAGCACCATCATGTGTCTCACCGATCTTGTGGATCTTTCCTGTGTAATAGAGGATACGTTCTGTCGTTGTCGTTTTGCCGGCATCGATGTGTGCCATGATTCCGATGTTGCGGATTTTTTCAATAGGGAACTCTCTTGGCATGATTTTTCCTTTCCTCTCAGATTACCAACGGAAGTGTGCAAATGCCTTGTTAGCTTCAGCCTGCTTGTGGGTATCTTCCTTCTTCTTGACGGATGCACCTGTTCCGTTTGCGGCATCCATGATCTCAGCAGCCAGTCTCTGCTCCATCGTCGGTTCATGACGGAGTCTTGCATAGTTGACCAGCCATCTCAGACCGAGTGTGAGCTTCCTTTCAGCAGAAACTTCAACCGGTACCTGGTAGTTGGCACCGCCGACACGGCGGACCTTGAGCTCCAGGGAAGGCATGACATTGCCCAGTGCCTTCTCGAATACTTCCATCGGATTCTGCTTTGTCTTCTCTTCAATGATGTTGAATGCATTGTAGAGAATGTTCTGAGCAGTTCCG
>OMUX01000410.1 GCA_900314345.1 uncultured Erysipelotrichaceae bacterium
TTTCCATATCAACAGGTCTCTTTGGAAATATACGGGCCTGGATGAAGTATCCAGAATCGGCATATCCGTTCTTTCTGCCAGCCTGATCTGGTTTGTGATCATCTATTTCTGCCCGATCCGGCCGTATATTCGCTCCATTCCGATCATCGGCGGTCTCTTTGAATTGATCCTGATGCTGGGCGTTCGGTTCATCTACCGCGCAATCCGCAATCGCGATGTCAAGAAAAACAGACATCATACTGCCATCATCATCGGCGCTGGGTCTGCCGGCGCGCTGCTGTACAGGGATATCATGACCAATGACCGCTTTGATGTCAGGGTTATCGGCTATATTGATGACAATCCCGGACTTCAGAAAAAGAGAATCAATGGTGTTGAAGTGATCGGTACGGTCAATGATATCCCCGAGATTACGAAGAATATACGTATTGACATTGCCTATGTGGCAATTCCCAGTGCATCCAAGAAGCGTATTTCAGAGATTGTCGATATCTGTTCCCAGGTTCGCTTGAGAACCCAGATCATGGATTACCGGGTCAAGGAGAATCTGGAAGAAGTATCCACACTCCGTGAGGTATCTGTTGAAGACCTTCTGGGAAGAGATGAAGTACAGCTGGATACGGACTCTATATCCGGATATCTGGAAGGACAGACAGTCATGGTGACAGGCGGAGGAGGATCCATCGGTTCTGAATTATGCCGGCAGATCCTGCGCTATAAACCGAAACGGCTGATCGTCTTTGATATCTATGAGAACAACATGTACAACCTGCAGCAGGAACTGCAGATCAAAGAAAGACGACATCAGCTGGATGACAGCACGGAGCTGATCTTCCGCATTGGCTCCGTCAGGGATCCGGTGCGTCTGGATGAGATCATGAATGAATGGCCAGTGGATGTTGTCTTCCATGCGGCTGCGCATAAGCATGTGCCGCTTGTGGAGGATTCTCCCAAGGAGGCTGTGAAGAACAACATCTTCGGTACCTTGAATACATTGCAGGCATGCATCAGACACAAAGTGAAGAAGTTTGTGCTGATCTCCACTGACAAGGCTGTCAATCCGACAAACGCCATGGGTGCTACAAAGCGTGTCTGCGAACTGATCATCCAGTCCTTCAGGGACAACGGAGTGACAAAGGTCGGCGCAGTCCGCTTTGGCAATGTATTAGGATCCAATGGATCTGTCATTCCACTGTTCCGGGAACAGATCGCCGCAGGAGGACCTGTAACTGTCACGGATGCCAATATCGAACGCTATTTCATGACAATCCCGGAAGCTGCAGGACTTGTCCTGCAGGCTGGTGCCTATGCCAATCATGGAGATATCTTCGTGCTGGATATGGGAACCAGGGTTAAGATTCTGAAGCTTGCCGAGAACATGATCACACTATCCGGCTTTAAGCCATATACTGACATTCCGATTGAATTCATCGGGCTGAGACCGGGTGAAAAGATGTATGAGGAACTCTCCCTGGGTAATGAAAAGCGTCTGAAGACTGCCCATGAAAAGGTTTGGGTGAATGAGCCCATGAACTTTGACACGGAAACATTCCATGCTGAACTGGAAACACTGCACAAAGACGCTGAAACAATGTCGGATCAGCAGATTCATGATGAACTGTTTCATCTTATCCAGGAATACAAATAAGGGGAAACGACGTGTATCAGAAAGTAGTCAAACGCCTGATTGATATGATTCTGTCATTGCTGGCACTGATTCTTTTAAGTCCGCTTCTTCTTGTGCTGTATATTCTTGTCAGAACAAAGCTTGGCTCACCAGTACTCTTCCGCCAGAAGCGGCCAGGATACCAGGAACATATTTTCACCATGTACAAGTTCCGCAGCATGACCGATGCAAAGAATGCAGACGGGAAGCTTCTTTCCGATGAAGAACGCCTGACACCGTTTGGAAAAAAACTGCGCAGCAGTTCACTGGATGAACTGCCGGAACTCTTCAATATTCTGAAAGGGGACATGTCCTTTGTCGGGCCAAGACCGCAGTTAGTCCGGGATATGGTGTTCATGACAGAGCAGCAGCGGACAAGACATACGGTGAGACCTGGGTTAACAGGGCTTGCCCAGATTAACGGCAGGAATGCCATCTCCTGGGATGCAAAGCTGGACTATGACCAGCAGTATGTGAAAAACATCTCCTTTAACGAGGATGTCCGTATCTTCTTCGGAACGATTACCCATGTCTTTCACCATGACGGCATCAGTTCCGAAGGGATGGCTACCGCAATGGATCTTGGGGATGAACTTCTGAAGGAAGGAAGAATCACCAAGGAAGCGTATGAAAAAGGACAGGCAGAAGCCTTGAGGCTCCTGGAGCTGTCCCGCTGAACTATTTCTGATAGGTGGATCTCCGGAACTTCTGGTACAGACCGGAAAAATGGTTCTTGGCAAAGCTCAGAAATGCATAGGTGCTGTAGATATGCTTCGCATTCCTGCTCATGGCTGTTTTCTTGAAGATGCCGGAATACTTGTTATCTGCAGGAACAGCCTTTTCAATATACTCTATGGATTCCGGATCCAGGATGTTGTCCTGGATCATTCTGATTTTCTCTTCTTTGGAATAGGGGCAATCCTTGGCAAAGAGATTAATGACAAATACCTCATATTCTCTGAGAAAATAGTTGGCAACCAGCGGATCATCCTTTGCTTGCAGGATACGCATCATATCCTTGACTCCCTGTTTCTTGTCATGCAGGATGACATCATTTCCTTCAAGGAAGCGGTTGACCATGGATTCCTTTTCCCGCTTCTGGTAATGGTAGGCAATGAAGGAGGATGCCTGTACCATCTTTGCATAGGAGAATGACACACAGTTGAAGATCAGGTCGCCTGACTGATCTTTGCGGTGGGGAAAGGCTTCAGGGTGTGCCCTCAGCATGGATACGCGGTAAAGCTTGTTCCAGTACATGTTGAAGCTGTCATTCTGAAAGAAGGTCTGTACGGCTTCCAGGGAAGAAGTGTATATATGATCAGGCAGTTCTGTGGGGAAGGAATAGCCTTCCTCCAGGAAATCCACGGTGAAGCCGAACCAGAGAATATCTGTTTCAGGATGTTCTCTGAGCAGTTCCTCTGCCTTGGCGAAGGCGCCTTCACTGACAACATCATCGTCATCCAGATACCAGATATACTCGCCATGGGCAGCTTCTGCCGCGATCCTTCTGGTCGTCGTGATGCCCTGGTTTTCCTGCTTGATGACCCGGATCTGCGGATACTTTGCGGCATAGGCATCAATGACATCACAGCTGTTGTCCTTTGAGCCATCATCGATCACGATGAGCTCATAATCTGCATTCTTCTGGGCAAGGATCCTGTCCAGGCAGTCTCCCAGTTCCTTTTCGGCATTGTATACCGGCACCACAATACTCAGCATGGCTCCAAACCTCCTTGCAATGACATCATACTTGACAAATGGTATCATTGAAAGCAGGTTCGGGTGAAGCAAAATGGAGACAAAGTACAGTGTTCTGATGTCTGTATACAGGAATGAAGAGGGAAGATATCTTCATGATGCCCTGGAGAGCATGGCACAGCAGACAATCATTCCTTCAGAAATCGTGTTGGTCGAAGACGGACCTTTGACAGAGGATCTGTACCGGACAATCAAGACTTTTGATGAAGAACATCCTGCCCTTCTTAAAACTGTCATCAATGAAAAGAACCTAGGGCTTGGCCTTGCCCTGCAGAAGGGAATCCTGGCATGTTCCAGTGAACTGATTGCCCGCATGGATTCGGACGATGTATCCCGCAGGGGCCGCTGCGAAAAGCAGCTTCATGAATTTGATAAGGATCCTGCACTGTCCCTGTGCGGTGGATGGATCCGGGAGTTCCCGGAAGAGAATATGGAGGAGACAACCGGCATCCGTGAAGTCCCGGC
>OMUX01000409.1 GCA_900314345.1 uncultured Erysipelotrichaceae bacterium
AATATATGGACGAAAAGGTATATCGGATTCTTGTCATCAATCCTGGTTCCACTTCTACCAAGGTTGCGCTGTTTGAAAATGAGAAATGTGTTCTCAGCAGAAGCGTGTTCCATGACTCCAGTGAACTGCTGAAGTATGACTCCATCAATGATCAGCTGGACTACAGGATGTTCGTGCTGAGAAAGTTCCTGAAGGATTCCAGGGTGGATCTGACAGGCATTGATGCAGTGGTAGGAAGAGGCGGCGCATGCTATGCATGTGAAAGCGGAACCTACGAGATCACAGACAAGCTGATTGAAGACACAAGGGACTGCAAGGGTCACTTCTATCACAGCTCCATGCTGGGTGTGCAGATGGCACATGAGATCCAGAAGGAATACGGCGGCCTGGCATTGATGGTGGATCCGCCGATTGTGGATGAACTTTGCGATGAGGCAAGGATCACCGGTGTCAAGGGTGTCTACAGAAGAGCAACGGCACATGTGCTCAATGCCAAGGAAACGGCAAGAAGATATGCCGCAGGTGCAGGAAAGAAGTATGAGGACATGAACCTCATCATTGCCCACATTGACGGCGGTATTTCCATCACTGCCCATAAGCATGGAAGAATGGTGGATGGCAATGATGCAGGCGGCGGTGAAGGCCCCTTCACGCCGACCCGCATGGGTTCCATGGCGGTGACGGATGTTCTGGACTACCTCTGGGACAAGGACAAGGATGAAGTCAGGAAGCTCTGCTCACAGGCAGGCGGCTTAAGCAGCTGGTTTGGTACCTCTGATTCCTCCAGGATCTTCTATGAGATGGTCAGGAGAGGAGACAAGCAGGCAGAGCGTGTATGGACTGCCATGCTGTATCAGTGCAACAAGTGGATCTGCATGATGGCTGCACCTCTGGAAGGACATGTGGATGCCATTCTGTTAACAGGCGGACTGCTGCGTATCCCGGGTGTAGTGGACTATGTGAAGAAGGGCTGTGAATGGATTGCTCCGATCACTGCATATCCTGGTGAGTTCGAGCATGAATCCATGGTCAATGGTGCATTGCGTGTGTTAAGAGGGGAAGAGAAGCCGAAGCAGTATACAGGCAAGCCTGTATGGGACGGCTTCAAGGACTGAGTGATATGAAGATAGCAGTACTTGGCGCCGGCGGCATGGGCTCGAGATTCGGTCTGTATCTTCACAGAGCCGGCAATGAAGTGGTTATGATCGATGGCTGGAAGGCCAATGTGGATGCCATCCGTGCAAACGGTTTAAAGGCAGACCTCAACGGAACGGAGATCGTTGACAGGATTCCGGTATTCACACCGGAAGAAGCAGACAAGGCAGACATGAATGCGGACCTGATCATCGTACTGGTCAAGGCACCGCAGCTGGAAGGAATCCTGGAAGCGGTGAAACCGCTGTTCAAGGAAGATACGCATGTCATCTGCCTCATGAACGGCATCGGTCATGAAGATGTACTGAAGAAGTACGTCAAGCCTGAGAACATCCTGCTTGGTGTTACGATGTGGACGGCAGGCATGAAGGGACCAGGCAGTGTGGAACTGCTGGGAGACGGCTATGTGGAGATCCAGGAGCTTTACCCGGAAGGAAAGGAAGAAGCCCTGAAGATCATTGATGCCTTTGACAAGGCGGGCCTAAGACCGAAGTACAGCGAGAACCTGCACTACAGCATCTACCGCAAGGCATGCATCAACGGTGTGATCAATACACTGTGTGCACTCATGGACTGCAACATGATGGAACTTGCGGCAATGCCATATACCGCAGACATCTCAAGGAAGATCGTCAGTGAGTTTGCGGCATGTGCTGCAAAGGAAGGTGTCACACTTGACCAGGAGGAGGTCAACAAGGCAATCCTTGTCTCCTGTGAACCGGAACATATCGGCAAGCATTATCCGAGCATGTACCAGGATCTCATCAACAACCACCGTAAGACGGAGATTGACTATATCAACGGTGCCATCTCCAGAAAAGGAAAACGGTATGATGTACCGACACCATACTGCGATCTGATCACCGAACTGATCCACAACAAGGAACAGTTCATTGGTGCCAAGTAATACACACAGGAACGGGAGAAATCCCGTTTTTGTTATGGCTGAGTCATGACCCGGTGTTTGCAATGATTTTCTGAGATCGAACATGCCAGATACTAAAACAAAAATATGCCATTTACTAAAATAAAAAATAGCCAAATGCTAAAGCAAAAATCAGCCAAATACTAAATCAAAAAGGAGAATACATGCTATGATTCCATAGAAGAGAGAATCGCATTTCTGTGGAGGGCTTATGGACAAATACATGCCGAGAATTGCTGATGGAATACTGAAGGATCGTCTGGAAGCGAAAGGCGCAATTCTTGTGGAAGGACCGAAATGGTGCGGCAAGACTACAACCAGTAAGCAGATTGCCAGAAGTATTCTGCATATGGATGAACCTGATCTGACAAAACAGTACCAGGAGATGGCTGAGCTGAATCCAGGCCTTCTGCTGAAGGGGGAAGTTCCAAGACTGATCGATGAATGGCAGATCGCGCCGAATCTTTGGAATGCAGTTCGCTATGAAGTGGATCAAAGAGATGATTTCGGTCAGTTTATCCTGACTGGTTCTGCTGTTCCGGCAAAGCTGAGCTCTTCTGCACATACAGGAACCGGTCGTATCGGAAGAATGAAAATGCGTACCATGACACTTTATGAATCGGGTGAGTCCTCCGGTGAGGTGTCGTTGACGGATCTGTTCAATGGCAATGACATCGCTGCACTGGATTCTCATTCCATTGAGGATATCGCCTTCATGCTCTGTCGTGGAGGCTGGCCGAAGGCAATCGGCAGAAAGCCTAAGGTGGCACTTCAGCAGGCAATTGACTATCTCGACGGTGTGGTCAGCACAGATGTCAGCCGGGTGGATGATGTACAGCGGAATGAAGAAAAAACAAGAAGACTGCTTCGCTCTTACGCAAGAAATACGGCTTCACAGGCTTCACTGGAAACCATCCGCCAGGATGTGGTCGTGAATGATGAAGACAAGACAATGGATCAGCCTACACTGTATTCCTATCTTGGTGCACTTCGGAAAATCTTTGTGCTGGAAGATTCACCTTCATGGAATCCGAGCCTTCGTTCAAAGACAGCAATACGTACGACAGACACAAGATATTTTTCTGATCCTTCCATTGCCACGGCAGCTTTAGGCATCGGCCCGGAGGATCTGTTGAATGATCTGAATACCATGGAATTGTTGTTTGAAAACATGGCAGTCAGGGATCTGAGAGTATATGCGGAAGCACTGGATGGAAAGATATTTCACTATCGTGATAAGAGTGGTCTTGAATGCGACGCGGTATTGCACAGACGCAACGGAACCTATGGCTTGATCGAGATTAAGCTTGGCGGAGATAAGCTGATCAAGGAAGGTGCAGAGAATCTGTTGAAGCTTGCAGAGAAAATCGATACAGACAAAATGAAGGCTCCGTCATTCCTGATGGTTCTCTGTGCTAAGGCACCGATGGCCTATAAACGTGAAGACGGAGTCATTGTCGCACCAATCTGTACACTGAAGCCCTGAGTGTGCAGTCCCTGCTTCATCAGAAGAAATGACGGGTATGCTAGAATAGCACTTGCAAGAGGAAATATGACTATGCCGGAAGTGAGTATTATCGTGCCTGTATACAATGCAGAGGCTGCTGTAGGCCGCTGTATTGAATCAATCCTGAAACAGGAATATACGGATTTTGAGCTGATCCTGATGGATGATGGCTCCAAGGATACCAGCTCCATGATCCTGGACAGCTATGCAAAAAGGGATGAAAGAATCCGGGTTGTCCATAAGAAGAACAGCGGTGTCTCCGACACCAGGAACCAGGCTATTGCATTAGCCAGAGGAAAGTACATCCAGTTCCTGGATGCGGATGACTGGATGACCAAGGACAGTACAAAGCAGCTGGTGCGTACGGCAGAAGAGAAGAATGCGGACATGGTGGTCGCAGACTTCTACCGCGTGGTTGGACACAATGTGGCAAGGAAGGGCTCCATCTATACCTCAGAGCCTATGACTCTGACGGACTATGCAGAGTTCATGCAGGAGAATCCGGCAGACTTCTATTATGGCGTTCTCTGGAACAAGCTGTACAAACGGGACATCATTGAGAGGTATCATCTGCGCATGGATGTGAAGCTTTCCTTTGCGGAAGACTTCCTGTTCAACCTGGATTATCTGCGGCACTGCCATACCATTGCGGCACTGCAGATTCCGGTTTACTACTATGTCAAGACAGAGGGAAGCTTGTGTGCACAGAACAGGAATCCGGTGAAGATCTTCCAGATGAAATCCACGGTATACAAGTACTACAAGGATTTCTTCAAGGAAGTGCTGGATGAGGAAAGCTTCAATGCCCAGCGTGCTGACATTGCAAGATTCCTGATCGATGGTGCCAATGATGATGCGGCAATCAGCCTGTTCCCTGGAACACATAAGCTGGGCAAGGAAAGTGCACATTCTGTTTTCGCTTCCGGCTCTCAGGGAAGCTTTGTCACAACCTGCTATTACATGAACAAGGTCATGGAGCGCTATCTCAATGACATCTCTTTGAAGTACAGCCTGAGCCTGAAGGATACCATGGCATTGTTCTGCATTTACTGTGCAGACGGAAAATGCAATGCCAAGGCAGCTGCGGATTTCTCGGATGTAACGGAAGGAACCATGCGTTCCAGCTTCCGTTCCCTTGCGTCCAAGGAACTTGTGGCTCTTGAAAACGATACAGAAGAAAAGGATCTGGTGGCAGAGCTGACCATTCAGGCAGCCCCGATCGTCAGTGACATGAGACAGGCAGTGGATGATCTGATCGTGCAGGTGACAAACGGCATGGATGATGACGAAAAGGAACATGCACAGAAGATCCTGGACAAGATCCATGACAATCTTGTCGCGGCAGCCAGCTGATGAAGAACACATTGAATGTGCAGGAACAGGCAGAACTGTTCACCGGAGATGATTCCTGGCATACAAGGGCATTTCCTGAAAAGGGTGTACCGGCAATCCGTGTGTCTGACGGACCGAGCGGTCTGAGGATTGAAGAACAGTCAAAGCTTGGAGAAAGCACCTCAAGACCGGCAGTTGCCTGGCCGACGGAATCGGCGCTGGCATGCAGTTTCGACAGGGCACTGTTAAGGAATGTCGGTGTGCATCTGGGTCAGGAATGCCGCAAGGAAGGTGTGAATGTCCTGCTTGGACCGGGCGTGAATCATAAACGCAGTCCGCTTGGCGGAAGAAATTTCGAATACCTTTCCGAAGACCCGATCCTTTCCGGTGAGCTTGGCGCAGCATATGTCAACGGGGTGCAGTCCATGAACGTCGGCACCTCTTTAAAGCACTTTGCCGTGAATTCCCGGGAAAAGGGAAGACTCATCTATGACGCTGTCATTGATGAAAGAACACTGCAGGAAATATATCTCAGACAGTTCTCCATCATAGTGAAGAAGAGCAAGCCTTACACCATCATGAATGCCTATAACAGGCTCAACGGCACCTACTGCTGTGAGAATGAAGCACTCATGCAGGAGGCAAGGAAATGGGGCTTTGACGGTGCCTTCTTTTCGGACTGGGGTGCTGTCTCTGATCCGGTGGCTTCGATCAATACAGGACTGAACCTGGAGATGCCGGGCGGAAACAGACATACGGAAAAACGGATTGTCAGTGCTGTGGAAGAAGGAACGCTTAAGGAAGAGACACTCAATGCCTCTACACAGCAGCTTCTGGATCTGATTGAGAAGACGCAGGCAGAACCGATGGAAATCAACCTGGACGAACATCTGTCTCTTGCTGAGAAGGCGGCAGAGGAGTCTGCGGTTCTCCTGAAGAATGAGAGTATTCTTCCACTGCAGAACAAGGAAGGCGTTGCCCTGATCGGTGTGTACTGTGACAAGCCATGCTTTGAAGGACACGGCAGTTCGCATGTCAATACCATAACTTCAGATTCTCTGTGTTCTGCATTGAAGAAAAGAAACATCGCATATACATATGCACCAGGGTACCGTATTGATTCTGACAATACCGATCACAAACTGCTGCAGGAAGCAGTTCAGACGGCAGAGCAGGCAGAGACTGTCATTGTGGCCATCGGCCTCAATGAGCGCACGGAGTCCGAAGGCTATGACAGAGAGAACCTGGATCTTCCGGACAACCAGAATGAACTGATTCATGAACTCTGCAGGATAAACAAGCATGTTGTTGTAGTTCTGCAGGTTGGAGCTCCGGTAGTGATGCCATGGCTCAAGGAAGTGCAGGCTGTGCTGTTAATGCACCTGGGAGGGTGTATGAGCGGTGAAGCCAGTGCAAGGCTGTTATTGGGGGAAGCCAGTCCTTCAGGAAAACTTGCCGAGACCTGGCCGAAGCGGCTCAGTGATACACCGGCCTTTGCATACTTCAATGATCAGCTGCTGCAGATGCAGTACCGGGAAGCGATCTTCACGGGATACCGGTTCTACGATACCGCAGGTATTGCACCGCAGTATCCTTTCGGCTATGGCTTAAGCTATACATCATTTGCATGTTCGGATCTTTCCGCAGAGCTGAAGGACTATGCAGTTGCTGTGACATTGCGTATCACCAATACCGGAACCTGCAGAGCGGATGCAGCAGTACAGATCTACAGCCGCATGAAGAACAGCAGGATTGCAAGACCATATAAGGAACTCAGGGACTTTGCAAGAGTCAGTCTTGAAGCAGGAGAGACAAAGACCGTGGTATTTGAGATCCCTGTGGAATCGTTTGCCTATTATGATGTACAGGAGCATGAATGGCTTGTGGAAGGCGGAACATACCAGCTGCTTGCCGGATGCGACAGCACGGAATTGAACCAGTGTGTGGATGTGGAGCTTGGCGGCATGTCGCAGCCATACTCCACGATTCCCATGGACTATCTCCACTGTCCGGAAGGAACCCTGGAAGTCAGTGATGAAGTCTATGAAAAGGTTCTTGGCCATGAAATCCCCAAGCCAAGGAAGTTTGTAATCAACGGAGATACCAGCATTGCCGAACTCAATGCGGTGAGAAGAGGCAGATGGGTAAACCGCATGATCCGCAGGGTATTGAAGAACAAGCGGTTTGCCGGGGTCAAGGGATCCATGGTATACGAAGCACCGTTAAGGATGGTCATGATGTTCTCGGAAAAAGCCAACTGGGATACCGTGGATGGTGCCGTGGAGTTCATGAAAGGCAGTATGATCAAAGGAATCCGCATGATCAAGGACAGTGTGTCAAAGAAGAACAAGGAGAATCAGTGATGCTGGACTTATTCGACTATGCAGAAGACAAAGATGTAAAGAACAGGGAACCGCTTGCCGCAAGGATGCGTCCGGAAACACTTGAGGAGTATGTAGGACAGGAACAGATCATTGCCCCGGGCAAGCTGCTTTACCGTGCCATCAAGGCAGACCGTCTGAGTTCCATCATCCTTTATGGTCCTCCGGGAACCGGCAAGACAACCCTGGCCCATGTCATTGCCAACAGCACCAGCGCTGCCTTTGAACAGGTCAATGCCACTACAGCAGGCAAGAAGGATCTGGAGGATGTGGTAAAACACGCCGACTACAGGCTCAAGGCGGAAGGAAAGAGAACGATCCTGTTCATTGATGAAATACACCGTTTCAACAAGGCACAGCAGGACTACCTGCTTCCCTTTGTGGAAAACGGAACATTGATCCTGATCGGTGCCACAACAGAGAACCCGTACTTTGAAGTCAACGGTGCCTTGTTATCAAGATCCCGGATCTTTGAACTCAAGCCCTTGAGCAAGGAGAATGTGCTGACCATCCTGAAGCGTGCAGCAGAGGATCCCATCAAGGGTGTGGCAGGCGACAATGTGACACTCAGTGATGAAGCTGCAGATTTCCTGGCAGACATGGCACAGGGGGATGCAAGAGCCGCCCTGAATGCCCTGGAGCTTGCGGTATTGACGACAGACAGAAGCGATGACGGATACATTCATATCGGTATCGAAGAGGCACAGGAGTGCATTCAGAAAAAGGCTGTCCGGTATGACAAGGACGGAGACAACCACTATGACACCATCAGTGCCTTCATCAAGAGCATGCGTGGTTCTGATCCGGATGCCGCTCTGTACTACCTTGCAAGGATGCTCAACGCCGGAGAGGATGTGAAGTTCATTGCAAGACGCATCATGATCGCGGCAAGCGAGGAATGCGGCAATGCCGATCCAAGGGCACTGGAGGTTGCCGTGGCAGCTTCCCTTGCCGTGGAACGGGTAGGGATGCCGGAGAGTGCGATCATCCTTGCCAATGCGGCAGTCTATGTGGCAACTGCACCAAAGTCCAATGCCAGCTCCCAGGGCATCTTCAAGGCCATGGCGGAAGTGGAGAAGTCCGGCAGTCTTCCCATTCCTTCCTACCTCAAGGATGCACACTACAAGAGTGCTGAGAAGCTGGGGCATGGCACAGGGTACAAGTATGCCCATGACTACCCGCACCACTATGTCAACCAGCAGTATCTGCCGGATGAAATAAAGAACATGAAGTTCTATGAGATCTCCGATGAAGCCTATGAGGCAAGACTGCAGAAGTACTTTGACTTCATCGGCAAGAAGGATTACGGCAAAGAGAAGAAAAAATAGGCTCCAGGATTGTTCAGCTGTGCTATAGTCTACCCGTAATTCCAGAAAGAAGGAGAGGAATCTATGCAGGAATACACACCGATCAAGGAAGGCAAGGTCCGTGAGATCTATGATGTCGGCGAGAATCTCGTCATGGTTGCCACAGACCGCATCTCGGCATTTGATGTCATTCTGAAGAACAAGGTTACAGGCAAGGGCGAGGTACTCACCCAGATGTCCAGGTTCTGGTTCGACTACACCAAGGACATCGTTAACAACCACATGGTATCAACCGATGTCAACGACATGCCGGAATACTTCCGTCAGCCGCAGTTCACAGGAAACTCCATGCTCTGCAGGAAGCTGCATATGATTCCGATTGAATGCATCGTCAGAGGCTACATCACAGGCAGCGGCTGGGCGTCCTACCAGAAGAACGGCACTGTCTGCGGTATTCAGCTTCCGGAAGGACTCAAGGAATGCGAGAAGCTTCCGGAACCGATCTACACACCTTCCACGAAGGCTGAGATCGGCGACCATGATGAAAACATTGACTTCGACAGATCCGTTGAGGTTCTGGAGAAGAAGTTCCCGGGACATGGTCAGGAATATGCAGAGAAGATCAGGGACTACACGATCGCTCTCTACAACAAGTGCGCTGACTATGCATTAAGCCGCGGCATCATCATCGCGGATACGAAGTTCGAGTTCGGTCTGGATGAGGAGGGCAATGTTGTGCTCGGTGATGAGATGCTTACACCGGATTCCTCCAGATTCTGGCCGCTGGAAGGCTATGAAGCAGGCCATGGCCAGCCTTCCTTCGACAAGCAGTTTGTCCGTGACTGGCTCAAGGCTAATCCTGACAGCAACTATGATCTGCCGCAGGATGTCATTGACAAGACCATTGCCAAGTACAAGGAAGCCTACTTCCTTCTCACAGGCAAGCAGCTCTGAGATCAGAAACAAGGTGCTCATAAACGGGCACCTTTTTGTGTGGCTTGCTTCCGTAACCGGTTTTCGGACAACATTTTCATAAAGAAAACTTGTTTATGCACTGTGCATGAAGAAGTTTCCGGTTAGACTGAAGGTATGGATAACGGCGTGAAGAAGGAATTTGACAGTGATGGGCTTCTGCTATGTGAACTACAGGGAAAAGCGTTTGAACTTTCTTTGTCTCAGATGGAAACAAGCTCAGAAGTATTCATCAGAAGATACATGTACAGTTCTGCCGCAAAGCTTCTGGATAACGGGATGGCATTGATCCGGATCACCCTGCCGCAGGATCTTCTGGATTTCGTGAATGAGCAGTACGGAATTTCTTCTTATGGTTCCGGTGAACTACCCCCACTTATAGAAGTGGGGGCTTCCTGCTTCGCCGAGAACTGCGGCTGTGGAAGCCCGTCTTACATCCTCTCCACAGGCTTATAGGTTCCCGCA
>OMUX01000196.1 GCA_900314345.1 uncultured Erysipelotrichaceae bacterium
GATGAAATTCGTGATGACAAGATCCGTGAGGGTATTGTCCTTCACAAATCCTCTTAAAAGATCCATTAACTGCTGCAGCGGTTCTTCATTCAGCCAGTCATCCGAGTCAACAACCTTGAACCAGATGCCCTTTGCAAGGGACATGCCGGTGTTGATGACACCGCCGTGTCCTTTGTTCTCCTGGTGCACAGCCTTTACAATACCCGGATGCTTTCTTTCCCATTCATCCGCAATCTCACCGGTGCGGTCCTTTGATCCATCATCAACGATGAGAATCTCACATTCATTTCCACACGGAATCAGGGATGAAATGCAGTGTTCCATGTAGTCCTGTGAGTTGTAGCAGGGAATGACAAAGCTGATCAGAGGTCTGTTGTTCATGCGGACTCCTTTTCTGCATTATTTCTGATGAAACAGAAATGATGCTGGTATACAAGCACCCTGCAGAGATACCACATCAGGAATGCACATGTGACATCAATGGCGGAATGCTGCTTGAGAAACATGGTGGACAGGATGATCAGGATGCCGAAGATCAATGTGCCATAGTGCATGAAAGGCTTCCTTGCATATGCAGAATCCGATGACCATACTGCCGTAATCACAGCCAGGGTATTGAATACATGAATGCTCGGGAACACATTCGTCGGTGTATCCGCCACATAAAGCTCCTTCACCATGTCCGTGAAGATATTGTTCCTGGGCATGGCAACCGGTCTTAACAGCAGTCTGTTGGGCCATACAGCAGAGACAAGGATGAACACGGACATGCCGATGACAAGCATCGTGCACAGCCTGTGATATTCCTTCCTGTCATGGATGTACATCTTGACCGCATGATAGCCGACATAGAAGAACCAGCCAAGATACGGGATGATGAAAATCTCAAGGAAGGGAATATGATCATCAATATCGATGTGGATCACGTGATAGCTGCCCGGGACTCCCTTTTCAAGTGCATGGAAGAAGATCAGATAGACAAGACAATACACAATCATCGGGAATGCATCCTGGAAATACTTCAGAAGCAGTTCCCATTTACTGCCGGAAACGGAGTAACCATACAGCCTGGTGATCAGTTCATTGCCGTTATCCGGATATTTTCTGGAATTCCTGTTTGCCACAATTACAATGCTCCTTAATACATTCAGGCAATGCGGCCCGAACGTTATTGATTATAGAACGTTTCCTCAGAACACCCTATGAATAAAGTCTTAATTCTGCATAAAATCCCTCTTGTAAGCGGATTCATCATGTTTCTGTGCCATGCATGCAGCAGCTTTATCGGGATATCCGGAAAGAAAAAGACCGTTCCGCATGAGAACGATCCTTTGCAGTACCAGTCTGCTACTCTTCTTCATCTTCAGATATTTTCTGAATCACTTCCGTCATCCAGTCCTTCTGCACAAACGGCTTCAGCGAAAGAACTTCATAGTTCAGATCGGCTGTATAGCTCTTCAGCCGCAGGAAGCTGCTGATCAGAAACAAGAGACACCCTGCCGCAAACCCAAGACCGAAGTACTGCCTGAGATCCAGCACAGCCGTGAGATATGTCAGAAGCGTTGTTGATCCGGCAAAGACCAGACTGTTGATCACCACACCTGTATAGTCGGTGTAGTACGTTGAATACTGATTCAGTACATTTGCGATGGCAAATAATCCATAGCCGACACAGAGTGCTTCATAGTATGCCTTCATTTCCAGATTGAAGCCAGGCTGCAGCTGTTCAAAGAAGATCAGTCCGACGGAAAGCATGACCAGCGTACAGAGTCCCTGCAGCACTGCGCACTGCTGACAGTCATGCCACATCAGCGACAGCATATCCTGCCTGGCATTGTCCACTTCTTCTGCCGTTGCCTGTGTATTCAGACTGCTGTAATACCGGTGGTACCTGGTGAAGAACCTGGTCTCTGCAGCAGTGACAAAATAGACAGTTGAAACAAGCGTTGCAAGATATCCGTAAAGCGAGGGAATATCGTATTCCGGCGCCGAAATGAAACTGCCCTGAACCTGCTGTCCGATGGATGAGTTCCAGATGATGAACATATGTCCGAAAAGTCCCACATTCATTGCCGTGCCGCTGACGACCAGCTTCCAGTAGTGTTTCACCCAGGGCAGGAAATCATAATAGCCTTCATTGCCGACAGGAAAGAAGTCATACAGCAGGATCAGTTCCGCAAGCAGCTGAACCCCATAGCCGATGACCACTGCCGTGAGAAAGACCGTGACAGACCCGGCAAAAAACTGTGTCAGGATCCACACGAAGACAAGTGTTATGGCAAGGGAAGCCGCATAGGAGCCCAGAAGTCCCTTATAGTTGCGGATCGCTGTCAGGAATCCGTTCACTAAGAAGATGGCGGAGATTTCAGCAAGCAATGCAAGATTCAGGAAGATCACTGCCAGGGAAAGGTCTGACCTGACAAGAAGGATCAGATACAGCACACATCCAGCAGGCAGGACAATGCTTATGCTTCCAAGAAGCGCAGGAATGATCCTGCGGTTCTTCCCGAGATACATCATGTCAGAAACATACCGGGTCAGCGGGAGGGAAATCACACCTGTAATAAAGAGTGATCCAAGCGTTGCATACGTGATCATGACAACCAGGAGATTTCTTCCTTCCTGGGACATGCCCTGTCCTTCCGCAAAATTCAGCAGCAGGATAATAAGCGCTATGCCCATCAGAAGCGGACCGGCAAGGATCACACTGCTGGTGCCGAAAGCACGTGCCTTGGCGCTGATGCCCTTTTCCTTGAAGAGCTTGTTCAGTTCAAATCCGATTCCTGCCATGTTCCATTTCCTCGTACATCTGCCGGTATTTGCTTACCATCATCGGTCTTTGATAGAATGCTTCACAGCGCCTCTTGCCATTCTCCCCGAAGATACGGATCTTTTCCGGGCTGGTGATCAGCTGCAGGATCTTCTGTGCAATATCCGAAGCATCCATGGGACGGGCAATATAACCTGCCTGACCGAATGTATCTCCCCTTGCGCCGAAGATCAGATCCCTGCAGCATCCGACATCCGTCGTGACTGCCGGACGCCCTGCCGCAAAGGATTCCAGCGTACAAAGCGGCTGGCCTTCGGAAAGACTTGTCAGGATCGTGATATCCAGCTTTTCATAATATGCAATCATATCGACCTGTCCCGGCATGATCACATTGTCCAGCTTCAGATCCCTGACCAGCTGACGGCATTCATCTGCGTACTGCTTGTCTTCATCAGATCCAAGAATATGAAGCCTTTCCTTCGGAAAGGACTTCGTAACCTCATAGAAAGCATAGATCATCGTCTTGATGTCCTTGATCTTGGCAAAGCGTACCGGAGCACCGATATCAACAAACCCGTCCGGTTTCTTCAGGGGAATATGACAGAACCGGTCATATGCAATTCCATTGGAAATGACCCTGCAGCGCTCTGCAGGAGCACCCAGTTCCATCTGGATTTCAGATGCATTCTGAAACAGGCTTGTGATACACACAGCCCTTTTATAAATAGCTGAGGAAAGCATGTAGTAGAAATTGATCCACTGCTCTTTGTAATCAGAGGTTGTCCAGCTGCTGCGGATCAGTTCCTCTTCCCTCTCTCTGGAATAGATGCCATGTTCCGTCAGACAGACAGGCTTTCCTGTGACATTGCCGGCAATGACCGCAAGAAGACCTGCATAGCCGGTACATACAGGATGATAGAAGTCAGCTTCCGGGATCTCCGTTCCAAGCAAACCCATCACCGGCAGCAGCATCGAGCGTTCCATGTAGAACGTTCCGGCAAACGGTGCCCGCGGGAATGACTCATTCATCATCGTGGTAAACAGATTCATGAATGTCTCGCTCATCAGAAACGCCGATGGTTCATACTTCTGTCTGCGGAATGCCGGAATGATCACATCCCAGTCCGGATCCTCGCACCGCATCATGTCAAGGATTTCCCTGCTTTCCTCCTCCGTGAAGGAAAAACGGTAGCTGCGCTTCGGCTCCAGGAACTGCTTCTCATCCAGAAAGCATTCATGGACTTCCTTCACATTCTCCGGCAGCTGATAGACAAACTGTCCCTTCTTCTGCCGGCTTGGACCTATGGTCAGAAGGACGAACTCCACATCCGGCATTGCCCGGATCAGCTGGTCCGTCCATGAAGAAACACCACCATGGATATAAGGGTAGCTGCCTTCCAGTATCAGACAAACACGCATGGAGCCTCCTTCCATCTGCTCAGTCTTCTTCCCAGATCTGAATCACTTCATCAATTCTCTTGTTCTGAAAGTCCGGATGTGCATGATAATTCCGGATCAGCCGGTCCATGCCGGCCTTGTCCTTTTTCATATACAGCATGCGCAGCCTCTGGATCCACGCATCCGTGCAGCCGGGCCAGATCAGATCCGTCTGGTTCAGAATCTTTCTTGCGGCATCGAAATTCCTGCGGTCCAGATAGCATTCCGCAAGCATGACATAAATCTGCGGTGTCTGCAGTGAAGGTATCTGAATCCTCTCTTCCAGCAATGTAATCAGTTTTTCCTGACGGATTCCGTACATTGGATCAGAGGAAGAAGCAGTCTTCAGGTATTGATGCAGTGCATCGATATACTTTCCCTGCACAGCCTGCAGTTTTTCAGGCTGCATGTTTCCCGGATGTGCCAGCTTGTTTTCATAGGCTGAAAACATCATTTCCATGTCTGTTCTTTCCTTTGCCATTGCAGTTGTGGCAAAGTGCACGATTTCCGGATCGTTGCTGGAACGTGCCTGTTCCAGCAGTTCCGTGCGTTTCTGCTGTGAGTTCAGCAGCGCACCTCTCAGGATTTCCTGCCGTTTTCTCCCCTTGTATGTGATCAAGGCATCTTCCAGGGGCAGCGAGGCATCACGTTCTGCTTTCCGGAAAAAGCCGGAATCAATGTCCTCATCGTCCTGTTTGTTTTCAAAGACATTCCGGAAATCCTTTCCGTTGAGACCTCTGACCGTATGAATATGAATGGCCAGCACAATGATTTCACCAAGATAAGGAATCAGAAACAGCACAGGCCACATCTGCATCGGAACCTTGAGTGCCCTGAAGCCCATCATCGCAAAGAGGAATAATGCAAAGATACCATGGATCAGGATCAGGATATTGCTCATAAATCCATATCCTCATTCTGACAGTTCAGTCCTGCATTCCTGAGACGGTTCACAACAATTCCGGCACTGTCCTTGTCGGTATTGGCTGCCACCAGAACAACACGGTCATCATCCAGCTGGCCTACGATATCCGTCGGTCTGACAAGACCTGCCAGCTTCCTGTCCAGTTCCTCAATGGTCTGTTCACCGCGGCTGATCGTGATCGTCTGATAGCTTGAGATCCTGTCATTCTTCATCTGTTTCAGAAGCTCCATCCGCTTGTACAGCATATCCTTGCGGTAGATATGTGTTCCTTCAATGTAATTCTGGTCGTGTACATTCGTCTGATAGGCAATAGCGGTCACAATCAGGCTTCCGATCAACCGTGAAATGATGAACAGAAGATTCTGGAAATACAGGGAAACCTGGCTGAAGTCCGCCTCCATGACGACAATGATGGCAATCAGCCTCCCGTCGCTCACCACCGGTGCAGCATAGACCGGTTCTCCTTCGACCATATTCTTATTGAACCAGATCTCGTTGCGGTTCAGCGTTTCAATGACTTCCTGATGTTCGCTCAGCCAGACAGACCGCGGCATCCTTGAAAAGATACTGCTTGAGGCTACCTGAAGCCTTGCCGAACGATCGTTTTGCAGGAAGATGGAATAAATCGCAATGGAATGGTTGGAAAGAAGTTTTCCATGACTGAGATGGATTCCGCCATGATCT
>OMUX01000188.1 GCA_900314345.1 uncultured Erysipelotrichaceae bacterium
CTCCCTTGTGGTTCAGGGCATATTCAATCGCATTGACATGTCCCTTGGCAAGGTCGACGACATGGATGTAGTCTCTGACGCCTGTTCCATCCGGTGTCGGATAGTCATTGCCCCAGACACGCAGGTATTCCAGCGTACCGTTGGCAACTCTTGCAATATACGGCACCAGGTTATTCGGGATGCCGTTGGGCACTTCGCCAAGCAGTCCGGAAGAATGTGCGCCGATCGGGTTGAAGTATCTCAGAAGAAGGACGCTCCAGTCCTTGTCAGAGACACAGACATCCTCCAGGATGTGCTCGTTCATGAGCTTTGTCTGGCCATACGGGTTTGTGGCGCTTGTCGGGAAGTCTTCGCGGATCGGGCAGGACTTCGGTGCACCATAGACTGTCGCACTGGAAGAGAAGACCAGGGTCCTGCAGCCATGGGCTGCCATGATCTCATAGAGGTTCACGGAACCTGAAATGTTGTTCTTGTAGTATGTCAGCGGGATCTGTACGCTTTCACCGACTGCCTTGTAGCCGGCGAAGTGAATGACCGCATCGATCTTGTTTTCATCGAATACCCTGTTCAGACCATCACGGTCCAGGATATCCACGTTGTAGAACTTCGGCTTCACGCCGGTGATTTCCTGGATCCTGTCCAGGACCTTTTCATTGGAGTTGTAAAGATTGTCCAGGGCAATGACTTCATGTCCTGCCTGGATCAGCTCCACACATGTATGGCTGCCGATGTATCCGGTGCCGCCTGTTACCAGTATCGTGCTCATTGAGATTCTTCTTTTCCTCCTTTAACCTGCCAAGCGCGCAATATCATGCCATGTCACAAAGATCATCAAGGTGATGAGAAGTGCCCATGTCACAGTCATTATACCAATCTTCACCTTCTCATTCACCGGCTTGTGAATGATGGCTTCAACGATTGTGATCACCACCTGTCCACCGTCCAGCACCGGCAGCGGGATCAGGTTGAAGATGCCGATGTTCAAAGAGAGCTCGGCAATCAGGAACAGATACCCGATGATGCCGTAGCTTGCACTCTGTTCTGTTGCAGAATAGATGCCTACAGGACCGGAGAGCTGGTTGATGCCATCCCCGGTGAAGATCCTGACAAAAGCAGACCAGGTCGCCTTGGTCAGGGTATGCATCTCATCGATGCCGTACACCCAGCAGTTCAGAAGGTTCACCTTCACGATCTGTGCATCAGGTCCCTGGATGCCGATCATCCACGACTGGTATTCTTCATTCCATACCGGGGTCACGGTAATATCGAGTGTTTCCCCTTCCCGCATCACTTCCAGTGTCACGGGTTCTTCCTGCACGGATGCCATGGCATACTGCAGGTCTGTGAATGTCTTTACCTTGGAAGAAGAGCCATCGGAAAGGATCACCTTCGTGATGACGTCGCCTGCTTCAAGTCCTGCGGTTTCCGCAGGAGAACCTGCCGTTACCGAACGGATCTCTGCTTTCGGGGATTTTGCATAGGCACCATTGGAAAGAACGATCATGGAGAAGATGACGAATGCAAGCAGGAAGTTCATGAACACCCCTGCCAGCATGATGATGACCTTCTTCCATGGCTTCTGGTCTGTCAGTCTTCTTCCTTCCGGAACTTCCACATCCGGATACGCCGCATCCCCGTCCTGTTCGCCTGCCATGGAGACATAGCCTCCCACAGGAAGCGCACGGATGGAATAAAGGGTTTCGTTCTTCTTCCTTTGAAACAGCACCGGACCCATGCCGAAGCTGTATTCAAAGCAATAGACACCGAACTTCTTAGCGGCAAACAGATGTCCTGCTTCATGAATGCAGATGATGACCGTCAGAAGAAGGACGAAGAGTATGATTGTTACGATGGTATTCAAAGGAGTGCTCCTTTCACTTTCTCCATGGCAAATGCCCTGCCCCATTGATCTGCATCTTCCACATCCTGTGCTGTGACAAGTTCATGGAACGTGGCGGAATGCACCGCCTTTGTGACGATGTCCTCAATGGAAAGGAAGCCGATCTCATGGTTCCGGAATGCCGCATTGGCTACTTCATTGGCACCGTTCATCACGGCATCCAGGTTTCCGCCTTTCTTTCCTGCTTCATAAGCCAGGGCCAGGAGCGGGAAACGCTTGGTATCCGGCTTGTCAAAATGCAGGGTTCCGACCTGAGTCAGATCCAGAGGATGTTCCTCATTCAGCGGAAGCCGGTCCGGCCAGCTCAGGGAATACTGAATCGGCAGACGCATGTCCGGTGCACCAAGCTGTGCCATGACGGAATGGTCCACATATTCCACCATGGAATGAACCACGGATTCCCTGTGCATGAGCACATCAATCTGTTCATACGGCATGTTGAACAGCCAGTGTGCCTCCGTCACTTCAAATCCCTTGTTCATGAGGTTGGCACAGTCAACGGTGATC
>OMUX01000183.1 GCA_900314345.1 uncultured Erysipelotrichaceae bacterium
GAGTGCATGAAGCGCTTCGGTTCCGATAAGCCTGACCTGCGCTTCGGCAATGAGATCCAGGATATCTCCGATATCTTCAGCAATACAGAGTTTGCCGTATTCAGGTCTGTTCTTGAAAACAAGGGCGAAGTCGATGCCATCAAGTTTGAAAACGCCGCAGACAAGTACAGCCGCAAGGCACTGGACAAGCTGCAGGACTTCATCAAGCAGGGCTTCAAGGCCAAGGCACTGGCTTACCTGAAAATGGAAAACGGAACCCTGTCCGGATCCATTGCAAAGCCGCTGTCTGAGGCAGAGAAGGCTGCACTGATTGAGCGTCTTTCCATCAAGGACAACGATCTTGTCCTGGTAGTTGCCGACAAGCCGCATGTGGCAGAGACAAGCCTTGGTGCACTGCGTGTCAGACTGGCCCATGAGCTTGGCCTGATCCCGCAGGGAGAATGCTACAAGTTCCTGTGGGTTACCGAGTTCCCGATGTTTGAGTGGAGTGAAGAGGAGAACCGCTGGGTCGCTGCCCACCATCCGTTCACTGCCCCGAAGGAAGAGGATGTCGACAAGCTTCTCACCGATCCGGAACATGTCTCCAGCCGCGCCTATGATCTGGTTCTCAACGGCTATGAGCTGCTGTCCGGTTCCATCCGTATCCACGACCAGGATCTGCAGGAGAAGGTGTTTGAAGCCATCGGCATGACGATGGAACAGGCCAAGGAACGCTTCGGCTTCTTCCTGGATGCCTTCAAGTTCGGTACTCCGCCTCATGGCGGTGTCGGCATCGGCCTGGAGCGTCTGACCATGGTTCTTGCCGGAACGGACAACATCCGTGATGTTGTTGCCTTCCCGACCACCAACAGCTCCCTGGATCTCATGTCCGAGTCCCCGAACGTCGTTGATCAGGCACAGCTGGATGTGCTTGGCATCGAAGTCAGCGAAAAGGCAAAGAAGAACTGAGCAATATACCACCTGCACGGCAGAAGTCAAGACTGTACATCTGCCGTGCTTTTGTTATGATGAAAATGCCAGAAGGAAAAAATATTTTTCCTACATCTTGATATCAGGGAGCCCTGACTGGAGAAGTCTGTGTGAATGCCCGGTACGGCCGGGAATCCTGACGACAGACCAAGAGCACCCACCTCTACTGAAGAGGGAACATATCAGCCTTCTGGCTCATAGTTTCAACAACAGCGGCACTGCCATATGACAGACCGCTGTCTTTGTCTCTGAACAGAAAGGATATTACATATGAACCCAAGGATCGTCTTCCTCGACGTCGACGGAACCCTCATCAACTACCACACCATCATGCCGCAATCCGCCGGAAGAGCTGTAACGCAGGCCATGAAGAACGGTCACCGGGTGTATCTCTGCACCGGGGACTCCAGGTATGAACTTGGCCACCGGAAGCTCATGGAAACAGACGGCCTGATCCTTGGAAACGGAGCCTATGTGGAGGATCATGGAAACGTGATCCTGCACCAGACCATCTCCGCACAGGATGAAAGGGCAATCGTTGACTGGTGCAGCGAAAGACAGCTTGGCTATGTCCTTGAATGCAACAGCGGGATGTACTGCAATAGCTGGATGAAGAAGAAAGGTCCGGATGCCATGTACCGCTACGGCACAGGAAAGGGCAAGGATCCCGAAGCCGCAAGGCAGAGTGCCTCCGGCTATGTGGGAATCATGCAGGAAGTCCATGGCAATGATCAGTACCGGGATGATGTCAACAAGATCTCCTTTGTCCTGGATCATTATCAGGATCATCTGGATTCAAAGGCAATGTTCCCGGATCTTGTGGCAGGCACCTGGGGCGGAAAGGATGAGATGGCATTGTTCGGCGACCTTTCCCCCAAGGGCATTTCCAAGAAGCATGGCATCCAGGTTCTTCTGGATTACCTCAAAGCCTCCAGGGAAGACACCATTGCCTTCGGCGATGCCAAGATCGACATCCCGATGTTTGAAGCCTGTGCTTACAGTGTCGCCATGGGCAATGCCGGAGAGGAATGCAAGGCGGCAGCGGACTATGTCACGGATGATGTGGACAATGACGGCCTTGCCAAGGCATTCCGGCATCTTGGACTGATTGACTGAACGTGAAAAAGCCATGGTCCTCATCCTGTTTTTCAGGAATGTGAACCATGGCTTTCAATCTGCCTTCTTCTTTTTCCTTCTGCGCTTCCTGCGCCGGATCTTTTCTCTCCTCTGATGTTCCATGAAGATCAGCACAATGAGCAGAATCAGGACCACAGCCGTGATGCCTTTGTGTTCCTTCATCCTTCTTCCGACATAGCGGAGGATGTTCCTTCGGATCCTGTGCGGTACCGTGAGGTTTCCGCTTGCAATGACCGTATCCCCGGCAAGGATCTCCACCGTGCCGATGACGGCATTTTCCTCGACCGGTGCCGTGATGGTGTCCACTGAACTGTTCACGGTGATTTCAGCATTCACCGGAAGGTCCATGGAAATATCTTTATCCGCTGTGAACACCAGCTCTGCCTCTGAAGCATCCAGGGCATTCACTGTGGCAAGGGTATCTCCGGCATGGATGACATCTGTTCTTGCAATGCTGTCATTCAGCCAGTTGTACATGTCATAGGCATCTGCGATATGCCCGATGCCTTCGCTTCCTCCGGTGACCATGATCAGCTTCATGCCGTTCAGCTCTGCAGCACTGGCAAGACATCTTCCTGCCTCCTCCGTAAAACCGGTCTTTCCCCCGATCATACCGGGCACTGTCACATTCTCCAGAGCACCCCAGAGGGAAGAGATCATCTCCAGACCGGTTGTGGCGGTATAGCTGTGCAGGCCGATCAGCTTCACGAATGTATCATTCTCAAGACAGTAGTTCAGAAGCACCAGCATATCCCTTGCTGTGGTGTAATGATTGTCATCATGCAGGCCGGTCGGGTTCATGAAGTGCGTATGGCTCATACCGATTTCCTGAGCCTTCTGGTTCATGAGATCCACAAAGGCACCCACACTGCCGCTGACGGTGACCGCAAGGGCATTGACGGCATCGGCGCCGCTTGGCAGGGCACACCCGCACAGAAGATCCCATACCGTGGGTGTCTGTCCTGGCCAGAAGCCTGCCACACTGGCATCCGCCTCCAGCAGTCCTGCCCACATCTCATCCGTCATGGTGATCGTCTGGTTCAGGTCCGGCAGGTTCTCAATGGCAATGATCTCCGTCATCAGCTTGGTCATGGAAGCCGGATACATCTGTTCATCCGCACCCTGTTCCAGCAATACCTGGCCGCTGTCCGTATCCTCAAGAAGGATCCTCTGGGATGTGAGATCCGGGTATCCCTGGATGTGATATTCAATGGTCTCCAGTTCCACAGGAATCGCTTCCTCTGCCAGTGATGGCAGGGGAACAGCACAGCTGAGACCCAGCAGCAGGGCACTCAGCCCTGCAATGTTCTTCTTTGTTGTTTTATGCATCCTTGCCATTATAGGAAAAAGAGGAAATCTCAACAACAGGGAAGTGCTGTTCCTGAAGCCATGGCGATATTGAAATGCATGGGGTTTCACGGTAGAATATCGCAGTAGAAATACAGAAGAAAAAGGTGGTGTACATATGTCAGTATTCTGGTCTTCACTCCTGTGGTTCGTCCTGGGAGGCGCGGTTGGTGCGCTGATCTCCTTCGTCCTTACAAGGAAGAAGTTCGAGAAGGAACTCAAGGAGAATCCGCCGGTCAATGAGAAGATGATCCGTGCCATGTTCATGCAGATGGGAAGAAAACCCAGCGAAGCACAGATCAAAGCGGTGATGCGTTCCATGAACCAGGCCAAGTGAAGCTGTCTGAACAAGGCAGCTTTTCTTCTGCCTTGGAAAAGCGCTTTCAAAGCATTTCCAGAAAACGTTTACATCATTTCAGGACGAATTTTCAGTTTTCATCCCCGAAACCGCATGAAATGCGGCTTTGTTTAAGCAAGTTGCGGAAATTCCATGTCATTCTCACAGTGAATTGTCTTATAATTCTTATTGCAACAAACAGGAGGACATATGTCAGAGACAAAAAAGGTTTTCCAGGCAATGGATGGAAACACCGCTACTGCTCACAGTGCGTATGCATTCACTGAAGTAGCCGGCATCTATCCGATTACCCCGTCTTCACCGATGGCGGAAAATGTTGATGCATGGTCTGTTGCGGGCCGCACCAACGTATTCGGTGATCGTGTCAAGGTCGTTGAAATGCAGGCTGAAGGAGGCGCTGCAGGTGCCGTCCACGGAGCCGCTCAGGCTGGCGCACTGGCTGCCACATTCACGGCTTCCCAGGGCTTGCTGCTCATGATCCCGAACCTGTACAAGTGGTCCGGCGAAATGCTGCCGATCGTTGTACACGTAGCTGCACGTACGCTCGCATCCCACGTGCTGTCTATCTTCGGCGACCACCAGGACGTCTACGCTTGCCGTCAGACCGGTGTCGTCATGATGTGCTCTCACTCCGTTCAGGACTGCATGGACCTGGCCGGCGTCGCACACCTGATTGCAATTGATGCATCTGTTCCGGTCATGCACTTCTTCGACGGATTCCGTACATCCCATGAAATCGACAAGATCGAAGTCATGGACTACGACTTCCTCAAGAGCCTGCTGCCGGTTGAAAAGCTTGAGGCATTCCGTGCTCATGCTATGAACCCTCATACAAACCCGGTTGTCCGCGGCGGCAATGAGAACGACGATATCTTCTTCCAGAGACGTGAGGCTCAGAACGAGCACTTCGCTGCTGTACCGGATGTCGCTGCCAAGTACATGAAGGCAGTCTCCGAGCACACCGGAAGAACCTATGCACCGTTTGTCTATGTTGGTGCTCCGGATGCTGAGAGAATCATCATTGCCATGGGTTCCGTTACAGATACCATCACAGAGACCATCAACACTCTCACAGCTGAAGGCGAGAAGGTCGGTCTGATCAAGGTTTATCTGTATCGTCCGTTCTCCACAAAGTATCTCGAGGCTGTTCTGCCGAAGACTGTCAAGAAGATTGCAGTTCTTGACCGTTCCAAGGAAATCGGCGCTCGTGAGCCTCTGTTCCTCGATGTCGAGAATGCACTCCGTCATCATGAAGGACTCACAATCATCGGCGGCCGTTATGGTCTGTCCTCCAAGGATACAAACCCGGCTGACATCAACGCTGTATATGAAGAGCTCAAGAAGGATGATCCGAAGGAAGAGTTCACACTCTCCATCGACGATGATGTAACACATCTGTCCCTTGCACCGGTTCCGCTGAAGGTCAAGAGCGATTACACATCCTGCCTGTTCTTCGGTCTTGGATCTGATGGTACTGTCGGTGCCAACAAGTCCACCGTCAAGATCATCGGCAACAACACGGATCTGTTCTCCCAGGCATACTTCCAGTACGACTCCAAGAAGGCCGGCGGCGTTACCCGTTCTCATCTGAGATTCGGCAAGTCCCCGATCCATTCTCCGTACTACATTGACCAGGCAGACTTCATCTCCTGCTCACTGGACAGCTACTGCTTCAAGTTCGACATGCTCGCTCAGCTGAAGGACGGCGGCACATTCCTGCTGAACACAACGTTCTCTGCTGATGAGATCGAAGAGAGACTGCCGAACAGAATGCTGGCTGAGCTTGCTCAGAAGCATGCTAAGTTCTTCATCATCAACGCTACAAAGCTGGCTATTGAGACCCACATGGGCCGTCATACCAACACAATCCTGCAGTCTGCATTCTTCAAGCTCAATGAGCAGATCATGCCGTACAGCAAGTCCCTCGAGCTCA
>OMUX01000194.1 GCA_900314345.1 uncultured Erysipelotrichaceae bacterium
AAGGTATCCTCCTGGTAGTCTGTTGTATCGCTGAAGTCCGCGATATGTTCCTGATAGATGTCTTCCTTCAGCGGATGATAGTAGAAGTATCCTGTGGTGACATTTCTTCCTGCATTCTGCAGCAGGCCCGCAATCATAGTGGCTGCCGCTGTGGAATCATCATGATATTTCGATGACGGGATATCAGCGAACACCCTTGTGCCGGAAACGGAACTGTCGGGATTCTGTGCGCAGTGAACGGAAACAACCAGATCAGGGTGTGTATCATTGATTGCCTTCACCCTGTCTGCTGTGTTCATGGCTGTGCCTGCTTCATGGGTGCGCGCCACTTTGAAACGGCTGTCTGCGGAAAGCTTTTCCTCCAGGCGGTTGACGATCTCTTCATCCACCGCATCTTCACTTACGATGCCCTGGATGCCGCTTGCGTCACCGCCATGCCCTGCATCCAGCATGATCACCGTCGTGCTTCCGTGTGTTTTCTCATAGTGTGCCTGGGATATGACCAGAACGACAATCGATGCCAGAAGAATGACTGCCGCAATGATGAGGAGTCTTGTCTTTGCCCGTTCCTTCTGTGTTTCTCTTTTCTTCATCTGAGCCTTCCTTCCAGATCCTCCAGCTGCGCATCAGCACCCATGTGATCCAGAATCAGATGCATGATCTGTTCCAGATCACTGCCTTCGCTGTAGACAGCAGGCGACATGAAATCCGCACGTCCTTCCTGAATCAGGCGGTCTGCTGTCATACCGGCCTTGGCACTCTCCGGGTTATAGACAACAATGGACTTGCCGCCATACTCCTTGACCAGACGCATGCACGGAACATCCGTCAGCCCATCGGCGATATACACCATCCTGGGGAAAGGAACAGGCCGTTCCTTGTTGGGCACCCATGCATTCAGATTCTCTTCATCGTTCTCATCCAGCACCTGCTTGTTGATGCGGAAGATGTACTGCGTCTTTGTCGTGTAGTTGACAATCAAGGCAGGCCATTGTGCCACACCGTCTTCATCATAGTAATAACGGCAGGCATAGATCTTGCGGAAGTTCTTTGCAATGGAGGTTGTCGCTATGATTTCATACATGCCGCTGGAGATCACATAGTGCTCCACTTCAAGGCCATGTTCTGCACCATAGGCATTGATTCTGTCAAACCAGCTTTCCACGCCCTTGTATAGTTCAATGGTCTTGCCGACGTTTGCGAAGTCCTCCTGGCGCAGCGGCTTTCCTGTTTCCTCCCATTTCTTCTTCAGAAGATACAGGTATGCGGAAATGCCGTCCATCTTCTGGGAAGAGGAAAGCTTTGTCACTTCCTTCCAGAAGTCGGAGGGATTGTCATAGCCAAGGGAAGGGATCAGGCTGTACTCCTGCATGTCCCTTGTGCAAAGCGTCTTGTCGAAATCATACATGACTGCCACTTTCTTCATGTTCTTCCCTCCTGGCATTGCCTTCTGCATTATAGCAAAGCACGCCATCCAATGGACAGCGTGCTCATCTTCCTTATGAATCCTTAATGCACTCAAAGCTCCAGAAGCTTCTGGATGCCTCTGACGTAGATCTCCGCCTGCAGCAGCAGTTCATCCACGCTGACCCATTCATTGGCATCATGGATGTGATAGTCCTTGCCCGGGAATGCACAGCCGAAGGCAATCGTATTGCGGATGCCCTTGGCATAAGTACCTCCGCCGATGACCATCGGTTTGTTCTCATGGTCTCCCGTCACTTCCTCATAGGCAGAAGACAGACAGGTGACAAGCGGGGAATCCGGAGCGAAGAACAACGGTTCTGCGCCGGCGGAAAGCTTCACGATGCCTTCTTCACTCTCCGTTCTTCCTTCCATCATGCCCAGTACCTGGCGGGATGTCAGGGTGACCGGGAAGCGGATATCAATCGTGCCTTTCACAACGCCGTCCTTCATGGAAATCTTTCCGTTGTTCAGTGTCAGTGCACCATAGTCATCCGCACATGCTGCATTGAGGCCGCTGCCATCCGTAGCTGTGCCGATGCGCGTGCAGTAGAAGTTTGTAAAGGGATCCTGGAAGCCGGCGGAACGCAGTCCTTCCAGCAGATGCGAGATTGCATTGACACCCTTTTCCGGTGTAGAGGCATGAGCTGCCTTTCCCTGAACGGTGATCTTCACTGTTTCCTCTCCTGCATCCTCTACCGTGAAAGGAATGGAGAGATTGTTGAAGTAATCCTCCAGCTTCTTGGAGGAATAGCTGTTCTTCTTCACCACGGCATAGCATCTGGAACATACGATGTTGCTGGCGGTGCCGCCTTCAATATCGATCAGGTTTGTGTTCTTTGATTCAATCGTTCCATGCAGCATACCCTTTTCACCATGGATGGCCGGGAATTCCCCGTCCGGTGTAAAACCATAGTCTACGCTGCCTTCCTTTGATACATAGTAGGCAAGACCTTTCGATCCGCTTTCCTCATTGGTTCCCATGATCAGACGGATGCGCTTGTTGAGCGGTGTGCCCATGCCGCGCAGCACCTTGAGGGCAATCATGCTTGCCACAACCGCACCCTTGTCATCACTGACACCGCGGCCGTACAGGATGCCGTCCTTTTCCACCATCGTGAAAGGATCCGTATTCCATCCGTCTTCCTTTCTTGCCGGAACAACATCCAGATGTCCGATGATGCCGATGACCTGATCCCCTTCGCCGCATTCTGCATAACCTGCGTAATGATCCAGGTTCACCGTCTTAAAGCCGTCCGCATCCAGCATGGCCAGTGCCCTGTCAAGCACCTCAGCCGGGCCTTTGCCGAACGGAGCATTTTCCTCCGTTGTGCCCATGGCACTGTTGACTGCCACAAGCTTCCCGAGTCTTTCTACAATTTCATCCCGGTAGGATGCAACTCTTTCCTTGATCTCCATGTCGTTTTCCTCCATGCAGTACTGTGTTAATTCTACCATCAGTCCTGCGGTTCTGTTAACTCAAGCGATACCGGGCAATGATCGGAGCCGAAGACATCATCCCGGATTCCGGCATCCTTGACACGATCCAGAAGCCTGCGGCTGACAACGAAGTAGTCAATCCGCCAGCCGATGCCCTTTTCCCTTGCCTTGAAGCGGTAGCTCCACCAGCTGTATTTCACCGTATCCGGATACAACGTCCTGAACGTATCGCTGAAGCCGGCAGAGAGAAGCTCAGAAAACTTCGCCCTTTCCTCATCAGAGAAGCCCGGGTTCATATGGTTGGTATCCGGGTTCTTGATATCAATCTCTTCATGCGCCACATTGAGATCACCGGTGTAGATGACAGGCTTCTTCTGATCGAGCTTCACCAGATGTCTGCGCAATGCATCCTCCCACTGCATGCGGAAGTCCAGACGTGCAAGACCTTCCTTGGAATTGGGCACATAGGCACACACAAAGAAGAAGTCCGGATATTCCAGGGTAATGACTCTGCCTTCCTTTGAATCATCGCCTTCGATGTCATAGGTGACGGAAAGCGGCTCCTTCTTTGCATAAACCAGTGTGCCGCTGTATCCCTTGCGCTCGGCAGAGTTCATATAGCGGTGATATCCTTCAAACTTCAGGGAATCCTCCAGCTGATCCTCCTGCATTTTTGTTTCCTGGATGGCAAAAAGATCCGCATCCTCGGAAAGGAAGAACTCCCTGAACCCCTTCTTCTCGCAGGCTCTTAAGCCATTGACATTCCACGAGATCAGCTTCATCTGATGATCTCAGCAGTGGCTTCCTTCAGCCATGCCTTCACTTTCCCGCTGACCTTCGGGCTGACCTTCTCCCAAACCATCTGATGGTATGCATTGATCCATTCCAGCTCTTCATCATTGAGCAGGTCCACGACAATGGCATCTCTTTCATAAGGCACATATGTCAGATTCTCAAAATGCAGGAACTGACCATAGAAGTTCCTTCTGCCCTTGGTGACAAGCAGTTCGTTTTCAATGCGGATGCCAAGCTTGTGGGGAAGATAAACGCCTGGTTCATCCGTAACAATCATGCCAGGTTCAAGGACAGCGGAAGGTCTTGCCTTTGTCGGAAGACCCCAGCGGATGCCCTGCGGTCCTTCATGCACGGACAGCACATGGCCCACACCATGTCCTGTGCCGCACTGATAGTCGATGTCCTGATTCCACAAAGGCAGTCTTGCAAGAATATCCAGATTGTTGCCGCAGGTTCCGTAAAGGAAGCTTGCATGTGCCAGGGCCAGATGGCCTTTAAGAACAAGTGTATAGTACAGCTTCTCGCTGTCGCTCAGCTCACCCAGGGCAATGGTTCTTGTGATATCGGTGGTACCGTCACGGTATGTTCCGCCGCTGTCCACTAACAGGAAGCCTTCATCCTTCAGCTTTGCAGCCTTTTTGTCCGTAGCCGTGTAGTGCATCATTGCCGCATTTGCCTTGTAGGCGGAGATGGTTTCAAAGGATGTCTCAAGGAAATCCTTCTGTTCTGCGCGCAGGCCATCCAGCTTCATGGCTGCGGTGTATTCCGTCTGTCCCTTCATGGAATTGCTCTTGAGCCAGTAAATGAAGTTCACCATGGCCACGGCATCCTTGAGATGCGCATTCCGGATGTCGCGGATCTCCGTGCTGTTCTTCACGGCACGGAAA
>OMUX01000182.1 GCA_900314345.1 uncultured Erysipelotrichaceae bacterium
CCGGAAGGAAATCCTGAGCTTTACGGTTCCGATCCTGATCGGAAACTTGTTCCAGCAGCTGTACAATACCGCGGACTCCCTGATCGTCGGGAATTTCCTTGGCGCAGAAGCACTTGCGGCAGTGACCGGTGTGGGTTCTCTTGTTTTCCTGTTCACCGGTTTCTTCATGGGCTTTTCCACCGGGGCCGGTGTTGTCATTGCAAGGGCAATCGGGGCAAGGGATGAAGAAAGAACGCAGCGTGCAATTCATACCACGGCTGCCTTCAGCATCCTTCTGAGCATCATCATGACCGTGCTTGGCGTCTTCCTGAGTCCGTATATCCTGCACTGGATGGGAACCCCGGAAGATGTGTTTGATCTTTCCAACCTGTATCTCAGGATCTACTTTGAAGGCTTCGGCGGCCTTGTCATCTACAATATGATGACCGGCATCCTGCAGGCGGCAGGAGATGCAAGGCATCCTCTGATCTATCTTGTGGTTTCCTCCATGATCAATATCGTGCTGGATACCGTGTTCATCGCAGTCTTCCATATGGGTGTGGACGGGGCAGCATATGCCACGATCCTTTCCGAGATCCTGACGGCGATCCTTGTCGTGCGTAGACTCATGCATACACAGGGTTCCGTGCAGCTGCATCTTTCCTGCATCCGTCTTGACAAGCAGATGCTCTCCCAGATCATGCGCTATGGCGTACCCACGGCAGTACAGGGGTCTGTCATAGATATCTCCAACATCCTGATTCAGAGCTACATCAATTCCTTTGGTGCAGCGGCCATGGCCGGCATCGGCGCAAGCACGAAGGTGGAAGGCTTTGCCTTCCTTCCGGTCACTGCCTTTTCACTGGCTATGACAACCTATCTTTCGCAGAACATGGGTGCAAAAGAATATGAACGTGTCAGAAAAGGCATGCACTTCGGCTTCCTGGCATCGCTTCTGATCATCGAGGCCATCGGTGTCACATTGTTTGTCTTTGCCCCGCAGTTCATAGCTTTCTTCAACCGCTCCGCCGATGTCATCTACTATGGCGTCGGAAGGAGCAGGGTCTGTTCCCTGTTCTTCTTCCTGGTCGGTTTCTCGCATATCTCCTCTGCTGTCATGCGCGGCATCGGCAAGCCCATGGTACCGACGATTGTCATGCTTGTATGCTGGTGTCTGGTCAGGGTTGCCGTGCTGTTCACCATCGGCACGGTCTTCCATGATATCCGTCTTGCCTGGTGGATTTATCCTGTCACCTGGACATTGAGTTCCATTGTATTCTTCCTGTACATCCGGAAGATTGAACGAAACGGTTTTGAGAACCTGGAGGCGTGAACATGGATGAGATCAAGGAATTCGATGCCGTCATCATTCAGAACGGAACCATGGATGCAGGATATATTGAGATTCCGTTTGACTGTGAAGCAGTCTACGGGAAGAAACGGATCCCTGTACATGTAACATTTGACGGGTATCCCTATGACGGCCAGGCGGTGCGCATGGGTACACCATGCCACATCATCGGCATCCGCAAGGACATCCGCCATGCAATACATAAATCATTCGGCGACATGGTGCATGTCACCATGCAGGAAAGAAAACAAGGACCCCGGAAATAAACCAGAGTCCTTTTTCAGGATCGATCCGGTGTTCTATCCGGTGACAGCTGATGGGCATGCAATCGAAGCAGCAACATCTGATGGAAAGACCATATACTATGACGAAAACGACCAGGTAATATCAACGGATATTTCTCAGTATACGGGACCGTATTATTACTGGACGGTAAATGATGGTACATGGACGATTACCTGGAAAGACCAGATTATCGGAACGAATACAGCAAAATGGCATAAATCCATTCTTGTGAAGGCAAAGGAAGACTTCCTTGGCGGCAATACAATGCCGACAAATACAACGGATGCTGCAGTCAGGGTGGATTACACTGAAGATGGAGTAAATAAACAGCAGAGTGTCAGTCTGGATACACCTTATGTGAATGTAGATGAGCTCAGTACTAGCGGTAATACCACAAAGTGGACAGTATACCTAGGCACAGAAGTGGATCCTGCTGAGCAACTCAAGAAACTATATAACAGCATAACGATCAATGAAGTTGTTACGAAGTCTGATTCTGATTACAGGATTGCATCAGATGGTGCAATGGCTGCAGGCGGCAGCAATGCTGAGACATTCCTTCTGAAGAATGTCATATCAATATCTGATACTGACTGGGGCAATTTAATCAATGACAAGACATTGACCTTGCCATATGGCACAGACACAACAGGCGGAAAGATCTATGGGCATTCTGGAATCGGTACTTTGAAACTGGAACTGAAGCCTGAATACAAAGACAAAGAGCCTACCATTGATATATCTCCGCATAAGACAGAAGTGACCGGAACAGATGTTGAGAAATATACGCTGACGGTGACCTATACTCCTGCAGATGAGAAGACAGTAACAACTGACGGTAAATCGTTGGATTACCATACAACAGCTAATGGAAGCAGAGGTGAAAAGACCGGCCAAATTGTAAGCACCAATGTTCATTCCATTGATGTGTTTGCGGACAAGCTCAGTATTGAAAAGACAGACAATGCTAACCCAGCAAAGACAATTACTTCCGATACTGCAAAGTTCAAACTGTACAGGAAAGTCCCGGAAAATGAAAAAACTGAAACACTGATGGTCAACGGAACAACTGTTCCGGTAGTACAGGTTGGCGGTGAACTGGAAACAGCCAATGGCTTCGTAAAGGTATCTGATCTGCCATATGGAGAAGGTGGAACACTCTACCTGGTGGAGACAAAGGCACCAAATGGCTACTACATGCTGAGTGAACCGGTTGTAATGGTACTCAACCTGTCAGATGCATACACGGATCTGAGCAGAACCACTATTGATGTAGCTGACATTAGTACTCAGCCATATAACTGGACACAGACAATCGATACCGGACAAACACTGAGCTACAGCGGGGATAAGAAGGCAGCATACGATGCAACAAACAATCTCTTAAGTATTCAGGTACCTAACAATCCTGGCTATATCCTTCCGAATACCGGAGGTATTGGTACCAAAGGCATCTATGGAGCAGGTACTGGTTTGATTGCATTGGCTGTCATCCTGTATCTGTACAGGAAGCGAGGTGGTTCACCATGAACGGAATCATAGCAGGCATGCTGTATGCCTTGGATCATTCCGTGCGTGGTGCTACATTCCATGCAGAAAGAGAATCTGCAAAGAAAGGACCACCGGGCTAAGAAGAATAAAGCAAACAGGAGAAAAGAAGCCATACTGACAATAACAAAAAGAAAGAACAAGAAAGAAAAAAGAAAAAGGAAAGATTATGAAACTACTGGTAACTGTTCAGTCATAATGCATAAACTTTTATTCCATGGGAGCGAAAGCTCCCTTTAAGGTTGCCATAGTGATCTTCGTTCACAGAATAAATTGGCTCTCCGCAAATTTCTGTGATAACTTAATGCGGCTTTTTGATACCCACGTAA
>OMUX01000179.1 GCA_900314345.1 uncultured Erysipelotrichaceae bacterium
CGTGCTCAGATAATATACCACACCTCAGCAGAAAAACAACCACAATTTTTACATTCAAAAACCGTCCATGCAGCGCACAGACGGTTCTTTCATTTTCAGCCTTCGACCTTCTCCAGATCGTTGTAGTTAATGTCAGTCGGTGTCTCACGGCCGAACAGCATCGTCAGCACAGAGGCAACCTGTGTCTGATCGTTCATGGAACTGATGCGTCCTTCCATGCCGGAGAACGGACCGGTCAGGATCTTGACGGTATCGCCGACCTTGAAGTCCACAACAACTTTCTTGTCGCTCTGGCCCATTCTTCTCAGAATGGATTCCATTTCAACCGGTGCTACCGGGAACGGCTTGGCACCGCCGCCGGAAGATCCGATGAATCCTGTGACACCCGGTGTATTACGGACAACATACCATGCCTCATCCGTCATCTTCATCTCAACGAACACATAGCCCGGGAACATGTTCTTCATCTTCTCGACCTTCTTGCCGTTCTTGATCTCGATTTCCGGTTCCTCCGCAACAACGATGCGGAACAGGCTGTCCTGGATGCCCATGGATTCCACACGCTTCTCCAGGTTTTCCTTGACACGGTTCTCATGTCCGGAATAGGTGTTGACTACATACCAGCGTTTTTCATTGGCGTCATCAATGACGGGCTTCTTGTTCTCTGTCATGTTCAGGCTCCGATGCCCAGTACTCTGAGCAGATTGACGACCAGAAGGTCGCACAGAACGAAGAATAAAGCGAAGAATACTGTGAAGACCACTACTTCACCGGTTGCGTTCATTGCATCTTTTCTCTTTGGCCAGCGGACACGCTTTGCTTCCTTGCGGATTCCGCTCCAGCTGAATGTCTTATCCATTTGAAGCCTCCTATTTCGTTTCTTTATGGAGCGTCTTCCTGCCGCACTTCGGGCAGTATTTCATGAGCTCCAGTCTCTTTGTGCTGTTTTTCCTTGTGGAGGTCGTGTAGTTGTTTGACAGGCATACCGTGCATGCCAGAATCACTTTCCTGCTCTTATCCATAATGAAAAACTCCTCAAATGCCCCATTAATGTAGCACAAGCAGAGAATACGCGTCAACGCAGGATTTTCTTATTTTGCCACGTACTGGAACTCTGTTGGTTCACACGGTCCTGCAAGCATCCTGTATTCCCCGTCTTCAAAGACAAACTGCATGATCCCGCCGTTGGGGAAGATGGTCAGTCTGCCGCTTTCAAACACCTCAGAACGCACATGCAGCAGCGTCCGCATCAGATGCATGCCATAGGCACCATGCGATACGATCAGCACATGATCCCCGTCCTTGCACTGTGAAGTGATTTCACTGAACGTTCTGATGATCCTTTCCGATATTGTCTCCAGGCTGTCGCCGTCAAGATCCGTGAAATCCATGTCAGAATGTGCTGCAAGCTGATTCTGGATATCATCCACACGTTCCCCGTCCAGAAGCCCGAAGTCAAACTCCTTGAGTCCCTTCATGGGTATTGCCTGGATGTTTCTTCCCTCCAGCACCAGTGCAGCGGTATCCACCGCTCTTTCACTGCTGGAACAATATGCCCTGTCAATCTTCACATCCCTCAGAGCACTGCCGGCAATCCTGGCTTCCACGATTCCCTGCTTTGTCAAAGGACTGTCGCAGGATCCCTGGATCCTTCTTCTGACATTGAACAATGTCTGTCCATGACGGACATAGTAGAAGAAAACCTTCATAGCCAGCGCATTGCTTCCTTCAGGTTGCCTACCGTCCTGAACTTTGTCTCAGACAATTCATGCTTACGGTCCAGCACAAGGCTTGCAATGCCGCAGGCAGCAGCACCTTCCGCATCAGAAACGGAGTCGGTGATCTGCATGACATCTTCCGGCGCACAGCCGGATACTTCCAGTGCCTTGTTGAAGATTTCCGCATGCGGCTTGTATGCCTTCACATCATCTGCTGAGATGATGTCATTGACGTGCAGACCGTTTCTGCGCAGACAGATGCGTACATACTCTGAAGAATTATTCGTCAGGATATACAGCGGAAGCCCGCACTGTTCAAAGAACGGCCTGACATCGGAAAACAATGTCCCGTACATCCAGAAATTGATGTTCAGCTGCTGAATCTGCCGCAGATCATCCTTGAGCCCTTTTTCCCTGCTCAGTCTTTCCAGAAGACTCAGACAGAGTTCTTCTTCATTCACATAGGTTTCCCGGTATGCTTCCTCTTCCAGTCTTCCCAGATTGGAAAACCACCATTTCACAGCTTCTTTAGGATCAGAAAAGCTGCTGTTCTTCACCACGCGGCCGATCATTTCCTCCATGTCCGGACCGCCGATCTGAAGGATTGTACCTGTATAATCAAGAAATACTGCTTTCATTCCATTACCTCTGCGAGGTGCATTATAACAGGAACATCCCTTGATTTATTGCCGGAATTTCAATGAAACCGTTACCACATGCAGGAAATTTCAGACGACGTGCGTGCATGTACGCAGAGGGAATGCAGATGTCTTTGCATGTACCATGTATTGAGTACATTTGTAACTGTTTCAGAAACATTTTCATTGACACTGCATTCATCAAGGCATACCGTTTCAGTATGCAGTTTGTCAGGTTTGCACAAAGGGGAGGCACAGCATGACAGAAGCGATTGATGCAGTACTCGTCAAGATGATCGGGTTCTTGTTCGGGCCCATCATGCTGGTGGTTTATTTTGCCGTCGGCATCTTTTTCACCATACGCCTGCATGGCGTTCAGTTTGCCTGGTTCAAAACAGCATTCCGGGAGTGTGTGCTCAACATCCGCGGACGCACCGGAAAGAATGAAACCGGACAGATTCAAAGCTTCAAGGCACTGGCAACCGCACTTGCCGGATGTGTCGGGAACGGAAATGTTGCAGGTGTCGCCTATGCAATCGCTGTTGGCGGACCTGGCGCCGTGTTCTGGATGTGGCTTGCCGCATTGTTCGGCATGGCCACCAAGTTTGCCGAAATCACCCTGGCAATGCACTTCCGTGAAAAGGACGAAGACGGAAACTACCGCGGCGGTGTCATGTATATCCTGTCAAGAGGCATGAAGCACAAGAAGATCGGTGCCGTACTTGGCGGTGCATTCGCTGTATTCACCATCATTGTTTCCCTGGTATCCTGCGGATGCCTGCAGGGCAATACCATCCAGGCTGCCCTTGAGATTGTGACGCCAATCAATCCATGGATCACCATGATCATCTGCATGGCAGTCGACGGTCTTGTTATCTTCGGCGGCCTGACGAGGATCTCCGATACCATGGCATATCTCACACCGTTCATGGCACTGGTCTACATCTTCTTCTGCATCATCATCCTTGGCATGCATGCAACACAGATCCCTGCAGCATTTGCCTATATCTTCCGTTCCGCCTTCCAGGGCGATGCCATCATCGGCGGCGTGAGCGGCGCCACCATGATGATCGCCATGCGCCAGGGTGTAGCCCGCGGCGTCTTCTCCAATGAAGCAGGCACCGGAAGCTCCGCCATCGTCCACGCAACTGCAAAGACAAACGAGCCTGTCAGACAGAGCCTCTACGGCATCATCGAAGTCTTCTTCGATACCATCGTGGTCTGCACATTCACAGCACTTGTCATCATGGTCACCGGTGTCTGGAACAGCGGCATCACCAACGGAACCGTTCTGGCAGCCAATGCCTTTACAGGATCCCTTGGCACATTCGGCACATGGATCCTCATCATCTGTCTGATCATGCTGTGCACTTCCACATTCCTTGGCTGGTCCACCTATGGTGAAGCAGCGTTTGCCTATCTCTTCGGTGCACACAAGGTCAGCATCTACCGTCTGATTCATATGATCATCGTCGGTGCCGGTGCCCTGATCTCCGTACAGATCATGTGGGATGCCGCAGACACGGCAAACGGCCTCATGGCTCTGCCGAACCTGTTCTCCCTGTTCCTGTTCTCATCCGTCATCGTCAAGGATGCCAACGACTTCTTCACCAGGTACAAAGAAGAACACAAAGACTGAACTATTTTAAAACAGCATGGTGACGATCCCTTAAGGATTGCCTCCATGCTGTTTTTCATTCACTTCTGTTTCTTTTCCAGGATGATGCCGACGATATAGCCGATGACCGTTCCAAGCACCAGAACGATCAGTCCGTACAGGATCTTCCCGAAGGCACCGCAGGCTGCCATGCCCAGGGCACCTGCCGCCATTCCCCACACAAGTGCCTGCTGCCTTGTGTTTACTTTCCTGTCACTCACGTTTCACTGACCTCTTCGATCCAGCGGGTGACATCCTCTGCCAGCTGCATCCTGCAGTTGTCAAAGCCATGGCCTGCATGATACAGGATTTTCCTGTGGTTGGCAGATGTTCCCTGTGCCTCCAGTTTTTCCCACAGCGGTTCCACCATCAGCTCCGGCTGGGCAACGGCATCCACAGTACCGCCGATGATCAGGAAGTTCCTGTCCTTCAGAGTCTCTGCCGCATTGGTGAATTCCCACTTTCTCCAGTGTTCACCGGAATCCTTCCATAAAGCATCCGGATCTGTATGCAGGAACTTTGCCTCACCATAGATCAGCTCATTCAGGAATGCGGTATCCTGGCGTTTCCATGCAGGTGCGTGATCATACGGTGCTATCACCGCAGCACCCTTGATGAACGGAAGGTCCTTCATGGCATTGATTACCGTATTACCACCGTTGGAATGGCCGAAGATGAACACATTCTCCGGATCAATGTGATACTTTCTCACTGCTTCTTCGGATACTGCATACCTTGCGGTTTCAACAGCATCCTCAATGCAATGGCTGAAGGAATACTCTCCTTCGGAACCCCAGGCTCCACGATGGAAGATGCGGATCACCACACAGCCTGCTCTGCGGAAATCCTGTGCCAGATCATCATTGACTGCTGTTCCCGGTATGCCATGGAACATGCATACACATGGTCTTGGCTTTGCATAGATGCCGCCCGGCACGTACACTTCACCAAAGACACGGGATCCTTTCACCTCAAGAATCAGTTCGTCATAATACGGCAGTGTCTTGTCTTCATAGTCCGGTTCCTGCAATGTATTCTTCCAGTTCATGATTCACCTCTTGCTCTGCAATTATCTTAATCCTTCAGAAGGCTTTCCGCATCTCTTCCAACCGGGATCCTTCTTCCTCCGTGCTTTTCATACAGACGGTGAGAGATGGAAAGCACCGTGCGGTTTTCTCCTGCCTTCTGCAAGGCATTCATCACCTGTTCCTCCGTTGCTGAATCAAGGCTTGCCGTGATTTCATCCAGCAGCATGATCCTTGGTTTTCTGACCACTGCCCTTGCAATGGAAAGAAGCTGCTGCTGGCCCTGGGAGAACAGGGAAGAGGAATACGGTGTATCCATGCCCTGCGGGAGTTTGTCAATGACATCCTGCAGGCCGCAGAGCTTCAGTGCTTCCTTCACTTGTTCTTCACTGATCGCCGGATCATTCAGGCTGATCTGATCCCTGATGGTTCCCTCAACCGGATGGAAGCTCTGCTCCACGGTTGCCATGATCTGCCTGTCCTTTTCATTGAAGCAGACAGGATCCATGCCATAGACACGGACGCTTCCTGTCTGCGGTTCATACAGACCGTTGAGCAGACGGAAAATGGTGCTCTTGCCGCAGCCTGTGCGTCCGATGAGTGAAGCATTCTCCCCGCTTTCAAGCCGCATGGAGAAATCCTGCAGCACAGGCTGATCCTGTGCATAGCCAAAGCTGACATCTGTCAGCTCCAGTGCCGGTTTTGCAAAATCCGCCTGCTGATCTTCTGTCAAAGGTCTTTCTTCCGTATTCATGAAGGCAGTGATGCGGCTGATGCCTGCCGCTGCACTCTGGATGTTCTGAATCTCCATGCCGATGCTCTCTAACGGTGTGAATACTTTCCCCACATAGGCAATGACAGCCACTGCTGTGCCGGCACTCATGCCGAACAATGACTGCATGTTTCCGCCCTTTGCCGAGGCAAGCATCATCAGTCCCGTGATCACGGCACTGACTTCAATGACAATCGGAGAGTAGATGGAATCATACAGATTGGAACGGTCTGTTGCCCGGAAGCTTTCTTCAATGGACTGACTGTACCGCCGGAACATCCAGTCATGAAGGTGATAGACACGGATGGTCCTGCCGTTGCGCAGTGTTTCCGGAAGGATTCTGCTGGTTCTTCCTACGGCCGCACGGTTTTCCTTCTGTGCCTTGAGCATGTTCTTCTGGAATTTCCTTGTCATAAGAAACAAGAGCGGCAATGCAATGCACAGAAGATATCCAAGGCCTCTTGCCTTCTGAAAGACAACAACCATGATCGAAATAATGGACAAGGCATCAGAAAACATGGAGATGATGCCTTCGTCAAACAGATCCTCCACGGTATCCACGTCGTTTGTGAAAAGGGAAACCGTATCTCCTGCTTCATGAGAGATGAAGAAGCCTGAGGGAAGCACATTGAGCTTCTGTGCCATCTGTGAGCGCAGTGTATGGGTGATCTTCTGTCCGAACAGGGCAATCAGTCCCTGCTGCAATGCCTCCAGAAGACTGGCAAGGATCAAAAGCAGCACATACCTTGCGATCAACGAACCATCCGCTGCCTGCCCCTTGGCCAGAGCATCCACGATCTCCCCAAGGATTAACGGCGGAAGCACGGCAATGACAGCACAGGCAATGATTGACACAAGCATGAGGATTGCAATCAACGGATTCTTCCTGATGCATTTCCACAGGGAATCCTGCAGTCTGTATTCACGCATCCAGATCGCCTCCCTTTTCCTGAAGCTCAACCAGCTGCCGGTAGCCAGGCTGTGTCTTCATCAGTTCTTCATGAGTGCCAAAGGAGGCACTTCCATCATGGAGATACAGCACATGATCCATTTCCGGAAACATGGCAAGCCGGTGTGAAATCAGCAGGATGACACTGCCAGGGCACATTGTCCTGAGATTGTGCATGATCCTTTCCTCTGTCTTCACATCCACAGAGGAAAACGGATCATCCAGCACAAGAAGCGGACGCTGATGGTACAGGGTTCTTGCCAGTGCAAGTCTTGCCTGCTGACCGCCGCTGAACCTTGCACCTTCCTCACCAGCCTGTGTTTCCACACCTTCCGGCAATGCCTTCACTTCCTCCTCCAGGCATACGGCAGAAAGCACAGGTCCTACATCCCCGTCTTTTCCAGCCTGGATATTCTCCCGGATGGAAGCGGAGAAAAGTTCCGGCTGATGTCCCAGATATCCGCAGATCCTCCTGGCATCCGGCAGATTCTTCAGTTCCTGTCCGTTGATCAGAACGGAGCCTTCATAGTCTTCCTCATTCAGAAACATCCTGCCGAAAGTGGATTTCCCGCAGGCAACCTTTCCTGTAATACCGATGATCTCCCCCGGTTCTGCCGCAAAGGATACATCCTTGAACAGATACGGTTCATTGCCATAGTGAAAAGAGAGATCCTTCACCTGCAGATGAATCTCCTTCTGCATGACTTCTGCATGATCCTCAGGCACTTCTTTCAGAAGCGGCTGAATCCTTTCCCAGGATACCTTTGCCTTCTGCTGGGCATTGAACAGCTTTGCCCCCTTGGAAGCCTTTCCGCTGAGTTTTGTGAAGCATGCAAGATAGGTTGTAAAAGCCGCAATATCCCACGATACCCTGCCTGTACCAAGCACATTCCTCACACCATAGTAAAGAATGAAGCTGATGCCAAGCATGGATATGATCTGATACACCGGCTGGGAGGAAGCGGCAATGATATTTGCCTTCGCTTCCTTGTCCTCATAGTCCTGAAGATGTGCTTCATAACGTTCATTCTGAACACTCTCCACACCATGGATGCGGTACGTCACGGCATTGCCGGTACGGTCCAGGGCAGCGGAGCTGAGACGTTCCCGGCTCCTTTTAGCCTCTGCACTGGTTCTTGTGACAAACACCTTGAGCTTTGATGCACAGAAATACGCAAGCGGCACAAAGGCGCAGGATACGATGGTCAGAAGCGGATCATATCCCATTAACATGCAGGCATACACAATCATGACAACCCCGGTATCAAAGATCTCCGTTGTCACCTTGCGCACGCCTTCCACCATCGCATCCACATCTGCGATCGCCTTGGTCATGATCGAACCGCTGCTTTCCTTCTCCATCTCATCCTTGTTCTGGAAAAGAACCGTGCGGTAGAGGTTCTCCTTCATCTCACGGTTCATGTTGTTGGCAAACCTGCGGACATAGAAACGCTTCAGTGCACGGGATCCCTGTACCACGGCAATTGTGATGATGTAGAAGACAACCACACGCGCCATATCCTCATAGACTGCATTGCCATACATGAGATCCACAAGCGTCTGTGCCATCTTCCCTTCAAACCAGGGGCCCGCAGACATGCCGATGTTGTAGAGGATGCCGGTGATGGTGATCAGCACCAGAACCCCCCGTTCGTGTTTCAGGTATGTCTTCAGCTTTCCGGGATCATCCTTCATGTGATACCGTCCTCTTTCAGCAGCTCCTGTCTGACATTCTCCAGGATCATCCGGTCTGCCGACAGCCAGTCCACATCATCCAGTTCCTCAGCATTCAGCCATCTTGCATTCTCATGTTCCAGAAGATGCAGGCTTCCTTCCTTGATGACACAAAGCCAGCAAGGCATGTGCAGATGAAAATCCGGGTAGTCATAATCCACGATGCCGATACATCTCAAAGGTTCCACTACGGTATCCAGTTCTTCCCGTATCTCTCTGACAACAGCCTGCTGTTCGCTTTCCCCTGCTTCGATCTTTCCGCCGGGAAACTCCCAGCCATCCTTCATGGCCCCATATCCACGCTGTGCGGCAAAGACCTTGCCCTCATGCATGATCACAGCACCGACAACATGCACTGTCTTCCTTTGTTCCATACAGGCACTCCTTTCCTGCATTTCTTTCTTTTTCTGCAGAAGTCAAAAGGCAGCCGCAGCTGCCCTCTTTTACTTTCTTACCATGGCCGCATAAGGTGCAAGCAGTCTGCGCACTCTTGCAAGATAGACCGGATAGGCATCAATACCCTGGTATGTGATCTCATCTTCACCTTCCACAATGAGATCCAGACGCCAGCCGACACCCTGATACAGCGTGGCGCCGTCATTCACCGGATAGTACTGTCTGTCCCAGTCGCAGACAAAGCATTCATCCACAAGGGTATTGACCAGCCTGTTCCACACAGCTGTATCCATGATGTCCGCTTTCTTATTAATGAAGCCGTTCTTTGCCTGATACACCTCATAGACGACTTCATCCGTCTGTGCCTCTTTGGCAATACGGATCCGCAGTACTCCGTCTTTTTCATTGCCGATGCCAAAGCGCAGTCCGGTCAGCTTTTCCTTCAAGGGTTCTCCGTTGTTTGTTTCCTTGTCACGGCCGAACTCCCTGCCGCAGTTCCTGCAATAGTAATGGCCTTCACGTACTTCCGTTTCCCTGGATCCGCAATGCGGGCACATCTTCTCTTCACTCATATTCTTTCTCCTCAGATCACTCCCAGATGCCTGAAGGCATTCCACAGACCATCCTCATCAATATCCGTTGTCACCCAGTCTGCCTTCTTCTTCACTTCTTCAAATGCATTGCCCATGGCAATCCCGATGCCGCACGCTTCAAACATCGGCACATCATTCATACTGTCGCCAAAGCCTGCCGCATCTTCCTTTCTGTCGCCATAGTATTCCAGAACCCGGGCAATTCCTGTTCCCTTTGTCACCCGTCCGTCTGTTACTTCTGCACAATAATGGAACCTGGGGTCACGGTAGGTCACCGTCATCACATAAGGGTGTTTCAGCGCCTGTTCCATCGGTATGAATGCTTCTTCACTTTCATGATTGAAGAAACAGATCTTGTAGATCTTCTCGTTTTCATCCTCATATTCCATCGGATAGGAACCGCTGGCCGTGATCCTGTTCCTCATCTCTTCAAGCGGCCTGTCGCCGCCAGAGAAATACCGCATCAGTGTGGCATAGCCTTTGGGATCGGAGTATGCCCCGGCTGCTCCTTCCCGGCACCATCCGAAACCATATTTCTCTCCAAGCCTGCAGATCTCTTCCACATCCTGTCTTGGCAGCGGTCTGTCATAGATTCTTTTATGCTCTGCATAGATCATGGATCCTGCAGAGAACACAAAACCATCCACATTATAGTTGAGATATGCGCTGCATTCCGACAGGGAGCGCCCGGTGCACAGAAACACCCTGCATCCGTTTTCCCTGGCCAGTTTTACTGCCCGCTCTGCACTTTCCGGTATCCTTGCCTGCAGAGCACTGTACAAGGTACCATCCACATCCAGAAACAGATCTTTCATATACAACGCTCATCATACACGAATGATCACTGCGGAAAAAGATACATCAATGTTCAGATGTCGAGCCGGTAAACAAAGTCATCCATGAAGAAGCCTTGGCCTATGTCATTCTTTTCTTCCCGGATCTTCACAAACCCCAGCTTTTCATAGGCAAGGATCGCGTCATTGTTCCGGTTCACGTTGAGTTCAATGCAGGAAAGCCCTGCCTCCCTGGTCTTCTGAATGACAAAATCCAGCATCTTCCTGGAATATCCTTTTCCACGTTCTTCTTTATAAAGATAGAACTTGCTCAGATACATGCATTCATGTTTTGGATAATATGCCAGGAAGCCGATCGTTCTTCCTTCCTCCTTCACAAAGAAGTACTGATACCCATGAACCAGCTGATCCCTGATTGCGGACACAGTCTGGAATTTTTCCAGCATGTAGTCATTCTGTGCCTTTCCGATGATCGGATCGAAGTGGTCCCGCACGATTGCATAAGCCATGGAAGACATGCTTTCCACTGCCTTTTCATCCTTCACATCCAGCCTGATGAACTCCATAAGTCGCTCCTTTCAATACAGTCAAAATCATAATCCGGAAAAAGGCATGCAGTCATGTTTTTCGTTTCAAAACAATGATGTTCTGCTATGATACTTTCAGCACGTAGCTGAGACGCGGAATAACAGTCTCATCACCCTTTGCCGATACGCAGAGGAGAAAGGAAAAGCTTATGCGGATTCCGCCGCATATGCAGGATTGATTCATGATCCAGAGAGTCCCTGCGGGATTCTCTTCAGAACAATGGTCGGCAGTGACCAGCGGTCTGGAGACACACCCTTCAACCGTCAATGATTACCGGAAGGTAATCAACCTGCTCTACAACGAATACAATCAGGATATCTTCACCATCTCACGTGATCAGGCCGAAGCCTGGTTTGCAAAACTGGATGAAAGACAGAAAAACGGTGAGCTGAGTGCCAACACCGTGCACCGTTACAAGGCAACCCTGCGTTCGATCGGTGCCCGCATTGAATCCAGCCGCATCATTCCGGGCTACCGGAATCCTTTCAGCGGCCTGGTCAAGAATGAAAGCAGAGCCAAAACCTCCTGGAACAGATCTTCTTTTGCGGATCCGAAGGATATTCATAAGATCATTGAGATCCTGGATTCCCTGGATGCTGAAGACAGGCTTATTGTTACCCTCATGCTGGGCCTTGGCCTTACCCCCATGCAGATCCAGAATCTCAAGGTCAACGACTTCCAGACAAGAAACGGTGTTATTGAACTGAAACTGGATGAAGGAACCATCCTGGAATACACAAGCAAGCCATGGAAGAGTTCTGACTACGCCCTGTCCGGCATGCCGTTGAAGTATGTCAAGCGTTCCCCGGGGCGTACCATCACCTGGCGCTATTATGCCGTATGCCTTCTTTCCGAAGAATTCAGGGATCAGCTGAAGGCCTATTATTCCAGAACCGGAACCTCCCAGGATACCAGAAGCTATTTCATGACAACACGGCATCTGGATTTCAACTACCGCGCCATGCATCACATGATCAGTGTTGTGCTGCAGAAGGCAGGCCTTGAAAACAGCGGCATCACACCGATGATGCTGAGCAATTACGGAAAGCTCAGAACCTGGCTGCAGTACAAGGCAGAACAGGAAAATGACGAAGCAACTCTGAAGCAGCTCGCAAAGGATGGCTCCATCGGTTCCTGGAAGGACAGCTTCCCGCTTCCTTTGAAGGAAACCATCGAAGAAATTGAAAAAGCCATGGGTCCCGGCTTCATCAGAGAAGCTGCAGGTCTTGAATGAACACAACTGCGCTATAATTTCCTTGTTCATCTGCAGAAAGGAAATCCAACACTATGTCATCACAAATGATCCTGTGTCTCATCCTGCTGATTGCCCTGCCCTTTGCGGGCACACTGATCGGCTGGCTCATGATGCACAAGGCAGTTTACAATGCCGAAACCCCGACCAGGAAGAATCAGCTCAATGCCCTGAAGCTCACCGTATTCCTGAGTGTGATCTTCGGCATCGTGGAAGCGTTCCTGCTTTACAGCAAGCCGTCAGACGCTGCCCTGACACCATCGATCATCGCCGGTGTTCTGGGCCTTGCCTCCTCCATCCTGTGTGCATTCTTTGCTTCAAAGCAGCTGGAGCTTGGCTTCATGAAGGCACCCGAACGCTACCGCAAGGCTCTGAACCAGTGCATTGTCTCCAATGTCCTGAGCATCGCCGGACTCATCGCCTTCCTGGTACTTGCAGGCATCATCTGAAAACATCGCCTCGGCGGCGATGTTTTTTTCTGCATTCAGTTCTTCACAAACTCCGTATATCTTACAGTACCGTAGCCAACGGCTGTGGCAAAGCCAAGACCGTCGCTGTTCTCCGGATGAATCTTCAGAACCAGCGGTGAATGATATTCTTCCGCAAGCGACTCCGCCTGTTTCAGCAGTGCCCTGCCGATGCCCTTCTTCCTGTATTCCTTCCGTACATAGACCAGCATCAGATCCACTTCCAGTCCATGATCCTCTGCAACACAGAACCCGACCGGTCTTCCTTCCACAGAGGCAAGATAGAGTTCATTTTCCTGTTCCATGCAGTCTTCCAGATAATCCACGCCTGCCTGCATGTCCAGCTTTCCGCCGTTCCTGATTCTCACCCAGTCCGCTGCCATGTCATAAATACCGCCGATATTCTTGTCATTGACCGGAACAATGTGCACATTCAGCTTACGCACTGCTTTCTGAACATCCTGTATTTCCGGTATATCAGGTGCTTCCTCTTCATCGTAGGTGATGCCGTTTAACTCGCACCATTCCATGGCTTTCTGCAGGAATGCACCTTCACGGTATGCATACCATTTCTCTTCCAGGCCGAATCTCTGCAGTGTTGCACGGAATCTGCGGAAGGCACCCTTGCCAACCAGGGAATTGTTCAGCCATTTCCCTGCTTCACCCGGAATGGATGCCGCAAAGTCTTCCATCATGCCGTATTCATTGATCTCATACTTGTTCGGAAGCCGGATCAGATCATCAGAATCGATTTCATCAAAGTCAAATTCATCATCCCCTATGCCGTATTCCGTAAAATGCCAGATGATCCGTTCTTCCGGTTTGTAATAGAACCCTTCTGAAATATCATCCTGTTCATCCATCGCATCCGCGATTTCCTTCAGATCTGCATGCATATTTTCTTCCCTCTCTCATGCCTTTCCGGAAGGTTCATGGAACAGGGAGATGATCCAGTCGCTGTTCACCACCGGAAACGTACTGTTGTCCACATGATAAAGCTGACGGTTCTGATCCATCTCCTCCTGCATTCCGCCAAGCGGAATCAGGAAGGACATGCCCTTGTCCCCCATCCGGATATTGATCTTCATGACCTCATCCTGTGTCTTCTGATATTCCACGGATGTTACTTCTTCCGGCTTTGCCTC
>OMUX01000040.1 GCA_900314345.1 uncultured Erysipelotrichaceae bacterium
ACAGGCCGGACGGCAGAGCATGTTTCTTCTGGGAAGCACGGATGTGATGCCGTACTTTCCGTCATGCACCTCACACTCCACCTCATCGCCGATGACCGGGCGTACTGCGAGCCTGGCCTTCTTGAATGTCATGGCTGTCACGATCTGTCCGTCTTCCATGTGCAATGTGTAATCCTTGGACAGGATCTTGATAATCGTTCCCTTCATCAGTAGTAGTACAGCGTTACATAGCTGTCATCATCCTGTGTGTATGTGGTATTGCCTTCCGGATCTGAACTGATGACAACGCCGGTCTGCAGGCTGGCGATTTCATCCTGGGTCAGGCTGCTGGTGTCAAGGTTGCTTGTCAGCACCTGGATGCCCATGGCTTCCAGTTCCTGGGTTGCTTCATCAATCGGCTTGCCATTGAGATCCCCCGGAATCACCATGGACGGATATGCGGCATAGACCAGCCGGATGGATGTGGCAATCTCCGGATTGAACATCTCACCGGGAGACATCAGCTCCTGGGCAATGACGGTGCCCGGAGCCACGGAGCCATCTTCACGGCTTTCCGTTTCAACACTCATGTACGGATACTGTTTCAGATCCGCTTCAGCATCCTTGACATTGCGGCCGGTATAGTCCGCAACCGTCACCCCGATGCCGGAGGATACCGTAACGGTGATGCGGCTGCCCTTTTCCACTTCCGTGCCGGCATCAGGATCCACATCAATGATCTCGCCTTTGGGCGTGGATTCCGTCAGGGTATAGGCAACATTGTTCGTATCCAGCACAAGGCCGGTTTCCGTGGCTGTATTCCTGGCATCGCTCAGCGTCTGTCCGACAAGATCCGGCACTGCCACGGTTGTGACAGGCGGTTCCAGAATGCCGGTGGTCTTGAGCACGAAGTACATGCCGCTGATGCCGAGGATTACAAGGCATATGACAAGCAGAACGGTCAGCACACGGCTGCTCTTCGGCTTGCGTTCCACTGCTGCATGGACTACCCTTGAGCCATCCGCTGCCTCCCGGTTTGTCTCCGGCTGTCTGACACGCTTCTGGGAGGATGTGCGGTTAGATGCCTTGGCAGTTGTCTGGCTGCGCGGCTTTGTTTCGGCAGGTTCCTCTCTGACAGGTGCCGGGGCAATGTAAAGCCTTGCCTCATTCCTGCGCTGCGGCAGCAGGCAGGTTCTGAGATCCTCCAGCATTTCATTGCAGGAACGGTAGCGTTTTGCAGGATCCTTGGCCGTGGCCTTGATGATGATGTTCTCCACGGACTGAGGAACCGAAGGATTGATCTTCCTGACGCTTGGCATTTCATTGCGCATATGCATCAGGGCAACCTGCACGGCAGAGTCCGCCTTGAAGGGAACATCCCCTGTCAGCATCTCAAAGAAGCAGATGCCAAGGGCATAGATATCCGACTGCGGTGTGGCGCTTTCCCCTTTGGCAAGCTCCGGGGCAAGATAGTGCACGGAACCCATGACATTGTTGGCCTGTGTCAGCTGCATCGCTCCTTTTGCAAGGGCAATGCCGAAGTCCAGGATCTTCACGGTCCCGTCGGACTTGACGATGACATTCTGCGGCTTGAGGTCACGGTGGATGATGCCTCTGCGGTGTGCTTCGGCAACCGCATCGGTCAGCTGGATCATGATGTCCACGGCTTCCTCGGTCAGAAGGCCTCCACGCTTGCGGATGGTCTCCTTGAGGGTCTTGCCGGGAACATACTCCATGACGATGAAATGATGTCCCTTGTATTCTCCGACATCATAGATCTCCACGATGTTGGGATGTGACAGTGCTGTGGCAGCCTGTGCTTCACGTTCAAAGCGCAGCACGGATACGGCATCCGTGCCCAGTTCGGAGCGCAGGATCTTGATGGCTACCTGACGGTTGAGGATTGTATCGACGGCAAGGAAGACATCTGCCATGCCGCCCTGGCCGATATGCTGGAAGACCTCATACCGGTTGGCAATTAGATTGCGGTTATCGGGCATGGGCTTCCTCTCCTTCCAGGTCGATCAGGACCACCGTGATATTGTCATAGCCGCCGGCATCCATGGCCAGCTGCCAGAGTTTTCTTGCCCGCAGTGCAGGATCCATCTCACGGTCCAGCACAACGGAGCGGATCTTCGCCAAGGGCACATACCCATGCAGGCCGTCCGAACAAAGCAGGAAGCCTCCCATGGCGCCGTTGCAGGGAATGATGTCCTCATGGACACGCTGCCATACTCCAAGGGCATTGGTCAGGACATTCTTGTGGGGATAGGTCACTGCCTGTTCGGGAGTGATGTCTCCGTGCTTGAGCATGTCATTGACCAGGGTATGGTCCGTGGTCACCTGACGGAAGATGCCGTTTGCATCATAGGTATAGGTGCGGGAGTCGCCGATGTTGACGACAAACCTGCCCACGCTTGTCAGCAGTACGCCGGTCATGGTGGTGCCCATGCCCTTGAGCTCGGGATACTTCAGGCCAGTGGACCAGATGGTCGTGTTGGCGTTCTTGATCTCACGCATGAGCCAGGCTCTGACCATGCCTTCATCCACAAAGCCTGTATTCTGTGAGAAAGCCATGGAGAAATGGTTGATGGCAAGCCTGCTTGCCACATCCCCTCCCTTGCCGCCGCCGATGCCGTCGCAAACCATGGCGAAAACATCGCCTGCTTCATTGGTGGCGATGACATAGCTGTCCTGGTTTGTCTTTCTCAGCTTTCCTTTGTCAGTGATTCCATAGTACTTCATGCTGTTCAGGCTTTCGTCCTTTCATGGCGGGCACGCAGCTGTCCGCATGCAGCGTCGATATCCTCACCATGGCGGGTGCGCAGGGTTGCCTTGACACCATGCTTCATCAGGACGTCATAGAAATGCAGCGCCGTCTTCGTATCACAGGTCCTGAAGCCGTTTTCATCCACTTCATTGTAGGGAATCAGGTTGACATAGGCATTCATGCCCCGGATCAGGTCCGCAAGGGCAATGGCATCCTTGTCATGGTCATTGACACCCTTGAGCAGGATATATTCAAACGTCAGACGACGGTTGTTATTCTCGCTGTATTCCTTCAGTGCACTCATCAGCACATCCAGGGGATATGCCTGATCGATCGGCATCAGCTGTCTGCGCAGTTCATCATACGGTGCATGCAGGGAGATGGCCAGGTTGTACTGATAATGTCCCTTGGCAAACTCCTTGATCTTCGGCACGACGCCGCAGGTACTGATCGTGATATGCCGGGCACCGATGGCAAGGCCATGGTCGGAGTTGATCGTGCTGCAGAAGCTGAGGACGTTGTCATAGTTGTCAAACGGCTCGCCCGTTCCCATGACCACGACATTGTCCACGCGCTTTTCCACTTCATCCAGTTCCTTCTGGATGAACATGATCTGTCCTGTGATCTCGCCGCTTGTCAGATCCCGCTGCTTCTTGAGAAGCCCGGAGGCACAGAAGGCACAGGACATGTTGCAGCCGACCTGGGAAGTCACACAGACACTCTCGCCGAAGGAAAAATGCATCAGGACGGTCTCCACGGTGGAACCGTCGGTCAGTTCAAAAAGATACTTGGTGGTCAGATCCTTTGCCACCTGTTTTTCCACAAGCTTCAACGGCATGATGCAGAAGGATTCCTTCAGCTGGGCGATCAAGGCTGCAGGCAGATCGCTCATTTCATCAAAGGAAAGCACATGCTTGCGGTAAAGCCATGTATAAAGCTGCTTTGCACGGTAGGGCTTCTGTCCCAGTGTGCCGAGCATCTCTTCCATCTGTTTCAGATTCAGATCATAGATTGTACGCATAGCGTTATCTTACCATACTCATTTCCTGTTTTTCACTAATTGTGCGGCATAGAAGCCATCACTGTTCAGCTCCATGGGCAGCCATGCATGTTCTTCAAGAAGACTGAATTCCGCATGCCGTTCCAGGAATTTCCTGACCTGCTGTTCATTTTCCTTGCGGTTGAGCGTGCAGGTGCTGTAGACAAGGATCCCGCCTTCCTTCAGCAGCGAAGAAGAAGTCTCCAGAATACCAGACTGGATGGAACAGAGTTCATCCAGGGATTCCGGTGTGACATGGAAACGGATCTCCGGCTTATGGGAAAGATCACCAAGACCGGAGCACGGGGCATCCACAAGGATCCGATCAAAGGAATTCCTTGCAAGACCGTTGTCCTTGGAAGCATCCCCTGCCTGTGTTCTTACAATCGACACACCGGTTCTTTTCATCAGCGCATCAATCAGTGCAAGACGCTCTTCATGCAGGTCCATGGCAAGGATTTCTCCCTGGTTCTCCATGGCACAGGCAATCTGCTGTGTCTTGGTACCGGGGGCCGCACAGGCATCCAGTACCTTCATGCCGGGCTCCGCCTTCAATAACTGCGGAATCTTCTGGGAAGCACGGTCCTGGATCAGAACCTTTCCCTGTTCAAACAACGGACTTCTGGAAAGAACGCCGTCACAGGTGAAGCAGTCTTCTTCCAGCAGATGGATGCCCTTGTAAGAAGAGAGCTCCTCCATTGACAGCTTCAGGGGATTCCTTCTTCCGTACACCAAAGCACTTTCCTGATCGTGCCTTGCAATGGCCATGGCATTGTCCTTGCCATAGTGGGCAGACCAGAGCTTCAGAAGCCATAACGGATGGGAGGTTTCATAGGCGCATTCTTCCAGATCATCCTTGAAGACAGGCTTCACTTCCCCGCGCTTCTGTATGGCATGAAGCACGGCATTGACAAAGCCCTTCTCATGCCTGTCCGCCTGCTGCACGGCTTCATTGATCACAGCATAGTCGGGAACCTTGTCGAGAAACAGAAGCTGATAGACACTCATCGTCAGGTTTGCGGCAGTTCTGTTCTTCACTTTCTTCCTGGCAAGATCCTGCCACTGGAAAGCACATCTGGTCCAGTTCCTTACGGTACCGTAGACAAGCTCTGAAACAAGCCCGCGGTCCTGTGCGCTGAATTCTTCCGGCATGTTCCTGAGGATCAGGCTTGCATAGCCATGTTCAGACACAATGCGCTCTATGGCAGCGCATGCATACTGTCTTGGTTTCATCCTTCCAGCACCATCGGATTGACATCAATCCGGATATCCCTTTCCGTATGCGGGTCCTTCATGGAAAGAACCTTTCTCACATCACTGCGCATGGCATCCAGATCCTGTCCCTTCAGGATGATGCGTGCCCTGCTGTAATCCTGGATCTTCAGCAAACGCAGCACACCGATCGTCTTGTAGCTGCCTTTGAGGTGATCCTTGAGCCACATGGCTGTTTCCTCTGCTTCCTCCTGATGTCTGGAACGTACCGTCAGAGAGATGAGATACGTATACGGC
>OMUX01000061.1 GCA_900314345.1 uncultured Erysipelotrichaceae bacterium
AACGCTCCGACAATCAGCCGCACTTCGTGACCAGCAATCTACAGCGCCGCAAAAATCTTCTTGTCGTTCACCATGCATACTACTTTCAGATATACGTCGATATTCTATCACAAGTCATGCCTTCCCTTAAGAATATCTTTTTCCTTTGTCCCAGGGATTTCCGTTTTTCCATGAAGGCCGGAACATGCGTCAGGGATGCACAATTTTATTGCATTTACGGAAATGTCATGATACTCTATTAAAGCTTGTGAAGTAAGGAGGTGTACCCATGTCAAGAGTATGTGAAGTATCCGGCAAGAGACCGATGTCCGGCAACGCTCGTTCTCACTCCCTGCGTGCAACACGCCGTAAGTGGAATGTCAATCTGCAGAAGGTTCATGTGATCGTAGACGGTAAGCCGCAGACAATCAAGGTTTCCGCGCGTGCACTGAAGACCCTCAAGGGCGGTTCCAAGGCAAAGCAGGCAGCTAAGACAGCTGAGTAAAAAAGAAGGCTTCGCGGTCTTCTTTTTTTCTTAGTCTTTGGAGGCAATCATCAGCACGGTTCCTGTATGAACCGTGAGGATCCCCTCTTCATTGTTGATTTCGTTGGAAAGACCGTACAGGTCTTTTTTTGTCATGTGACGATGATCCAGAGGATATGCAAATCCTTCCAGGGAAATCACGGCATCCTCGGCAAAGAAGGAATAGTAATGTGCCTTCCTTGCAATATGCCACGTGCCTTCCGGGAAGGCTTCGATGCGGTTGTGTTCATCCATCAGGATCAGCTTCCCGGCGAACTCCATGCACAGGGCAAGGTTCACCAGTTCATGGTCGATCCTTCCTCCAAGGCCCCCGATCATGCAGATCGTGTCATATTGCTTTGCCACGTACCTGACAGCAGCCTCGGAATCAGAATCATCCTTGATCGGGTTGAGCTGGATCACTTCATCGGCATAATCCCTGATGATCTGCATATCTTCCGGTTTTACGGAATCAAAGTCGCCAAGGGCAAGCTTCATGTGCCTGTGCGCCCTGGCAAGCACCAGTGCTCCCCGGTCGACACCGATCCAGTCTCCCTCAATATCAGGAAGATTCCTGCTCAGGGTCAGCGCAAGAATACAGGTCTTACTCAAGGCTCTTCACCGCTTCCCTGATATCATTCTTGAAGACATAGGAACCGGCCACCAGCACATCCGCACCTGCCTCACGGCAGATCTTTGCAGTTTCGGCATTGATGCCGCCGTCCACTTCGATATGACTCTTAAGTCCTTCTTCATTGAGCCAGGTGCGCAGTGTATGGATCCTGACTGCGGATGCGGGAATGAACTTCTGCCCGCCGAAGCCCGGCTCCACGGACATGATCAGGAAGAGATCGAAATCATGCAGGTACGGCTTCAGGTATTCCAGCGGTGTTCCGGGTTTGATGGAAAGACCGCAGGACTTCCCCTGTTCATGGATATGGGCAGCGAGCTTCTTGATGTCCTCCTTGTGGATCAGGGCTTCTTCATGGAATGTATAGTTGTCAGCACCTGCAGCAAGGAAACGGTCCGCAAAGAAGACCGGGTTTTCAATCATGACATGAACATCGAGATAGAGGTTCGTTGCCTTCCGGAAACCCTTGAGGATATCCGGTCCGAATGTCAGGTTCGGCACAAAGTGGCCGTCCATCACGTCAAAGTGGATCCACTCTGCATCGCTTGCCTCAAGTTCCTTGATCTGCTCATTCATGCGGCTGTAGTCCATGGACAGCACTGAAGGTGAAATAATCATAGATAACGCTCCTTCCTTTCCTGAATCTGTTTCAGGATCTCAAGATAGTTCTCATATCGCACACGGGGAATCCTCCCCTGTTCCACTGCTTCCTTCACTGCACAGCCCGGTTCATTCTGATGCACGCAGTCATTGAACCTGCATTGTCCAAGATACGGCCGGAACTCCAGCACGGAATCCTGCAGGTCCTGCACGGACATGCGGCTGAAATCCAGGGAGGAGAATCCCGGGGTATCCGCCACAAATCCTCCGGCGATGGCATGCAGCTCGGAATGGCGTGTTGTATGCTTGCCGCGCCCCAGGGCCTTGGAAATCTCCTGCGTTGCCAGATGGAATGACGGATCCAGTTCATTGAGCAGGGAGCTCTTGCCTGCCCCGGACTGTCCGGTCAGCACGGTCACCTTGTCCCTGAGGATGCCGGCCAGTGCCGGATCCAGGTGATCCCTGCCGGTGCGGATCACCTGCATGGGACCTTGTTCATATTCCCTGATGCGTGCCTCTGTTTCCGCATTGATGCCAAGGTCGCACTTCGTCACACACAGCACCGGCTCCATGCCGGCATGGACAATCAGGAAACT
>OMUX01000236.1 GCA_900314345.1 uncultured Erysipelotrichaceae bacterium
GCCGGTTGCCTTCTGCAGCCATGCTGTGTACTTGTCGATCTGTGCCTGGATCTCATCGGAGATCTTCTCACCATCGTCATAGTACCTGATGCATGCCTCTGTGGTAATCGTGAAACCGTTCGGCACCGGCATGCCCAGATTGCTCATCTCAGCGAGGTTTGCACCCTTGCCGCCGAGCAGTTCGCGCATGGTTCCGTTGCCTTCTGAAAACTTGTAGACGTACTTTTTAACTGCCATACAGCCTCCCTTACTAGAAAAACGCCTATTTAAAACCAAACTGATTATAAAGCCTGTTGAAAGGATTGCCAAGGAAGAATCGGCATGATCAAGCGTTATTTGAAGGCTCGAACAGTTCCTTGATGAAACCGCTCAGCCCCTGATCGAATTCTTCCCTTCCTTCCAGGTCATCATGGCCTGCATCAGCGATCGTCAGGATCTTCTTTTCTGATGCACATGCGGCCATGCATTCCTCCGCCATTCCCGAAGGAACAACCTCATCCTTGCCGCCGTGGACAAACAGCACCGGCACCCTTGCAAGGCTTAACTGTCTCAGTGTATCGACATCATACAGGCTGAAGTGCAGAAGCTGCTTCACATAGAAGTCAATGCATGGCACCGTTGCACCGCTTGCATACTTCGCATTCTTGTTGATGATGTAGATCATCTCCTTGCGCAGGCTGCTGTAGCCGCCGATCTCAACGGCACCGACGACATTCTTCGGAATGTAGTCGCCCAGTGCATTCATGACGGCATTGGCACCCATGCCCTTGCCAAGAAGGATGATCCTGCTGTCCCTGTCCTTTTCACAGAGCCAGTTGATCCAGCTGATCAGATCATAGTGCTCAAGCCAGCCAAGACCTGTGTATCTGCCTTCAGAAGCACCGCAGCCTCTGGAATCCGGTGCAAGGATGTTGAGTCCCAGGCCTTCGCAAAGCTTCATGTAGCTGAGCATGTCCCTTGCGCAGGAATGATAGTCATGCATCAGGATGATCCAGTCATGGCTTTCCGGATGAGCTTCCACCACTAATGCATGCATGGCAAGTCCGTCAAAGGAATTGACGAACTCATCCTTGCGTGATGCTGCAGAAATCCACTCGCTCAGCTCCTTAGCATTGTAGACAGGGCGCTGCTCCGGCATGTAGCGTGACTTGTCCATGTCGAAGGTTTCACGGAAGATATAATACGAAACCCCGGCATAGGCAGCCGCCCCTGCAGCGGCAGTCACACCGACTGCCTTCAGTACAGGATGAGACTTCTTTTTCTTCTCTTCTTCACTCATATGCAATCCTTTCTTGTCTGAGAAAAAGAGGATCATGGAACCCATGTTCCATGGATGGCATGGAATGTGTTTCTTCTCCCCTTTTCTCTGCTTTATGCCTTGAAAATTATAGCATGATTACTGCAGTGCGGACAGACGTTCATTGACTGCCGCAAGCTGTTTTTCATAGTCCGCGAGCTTCTTCTTCTCGCTTTCCACCTTCGCAGCCGGTGCCTTGGCAAGGAAGCCCTTGTTGCCAAGGATGCCGTGGGATCTTGCAAGCTCCTTGTTGAGGCGTTCCTGCTCTGCCTTGAGCTTGGCAATCTCTGCTTCCTTGTCGAGAAGCTCTGCACTTGGAATCCAGAGGGTTCCGTTGGCTACAGTCTCCATGGACTGATCTCCGCTGAGGCTGTCAACCCATGCAGCCTTTGCCATGCGCTCCAGCATCGCTGCCTTTTCCGGATCCGGTTTCAGGATGTTTCCGTCCAGATCCTTGATCATCACATCCAGGTGTGCACTCGGCTTGAGTCCTGCCGTGTTCTTGACTTCGCGGATTCTGTTGATCACAGACACCAGACGGTCCATGGACGCAAGGTCGCATGCCGGAAGGTTCTCAGGCTGCTTCGGCCAGGTTTCCAGGCAGATGGATTCGTATCTGTGAGGCATTGTAAGATAGATCTCTTCTGTGACAAACGGCATGAAGGGATGCAGGAGTCTCACAATGGCATTGAGCACATAGTACAGTGTGGACTGGGCAGCCTTCTTCACGTTTTCATCTTCAGAGTTCAGGCTTGCCTTGCACATCTCAATGTACTGTGAGCAGAAATCATCCCAGACAAAGCCGTACAGTTCATTTCCGACAAGGGCGAACTCATACTTCTCCATGTTGTCGCTGACATGTCCGAGCACGATGGAAAGCTTGTTCAGGATCCAGGCGTCCGCATCAGAGACATGACTCAGATCAACATCCTTTTCAGAGAAGTCCTCCGGCAGGTTCATGAGCACGAATCTGGAAGCGTTCCAGAGCTTGTTGATGAAATTCCAGCTGGACTCCACCTTCTCATCGATGTAGCGCATGTCCTGGCCTGGTGTGGAGTTTGTGGTCAGGAAGAAGCGCAGCGCATCAACACCATACTGGTCAATGACGTCCATCGGGTCGATGCCGTTGCCCAGGGACTTGGACATCTTCCTTCCCTGTGAATCACGGATCAGACCATGGATCAATACATCCTTGAACGGACGGCTGTTGGTGAAGTGTCTTGCCTGGAAGGCCATTCTTGCCACCCAGAAGAAGATGATGTCATAGCCGGTGACAAGCGTGCTGGTCGGATAGTAGCGCTTGTAGTCCTCTGTTTCCTCAGGCCAGCCCAGTGTCCCGAACGGCCACAGGGCACTGGAGAACCATGTATCAAGGACATCTTCATCCTGTACCCAGTTCTCCGGATCCTTCGGATCCTCTTCGCTGACATAGGTCTCGCCTGTTGTCTTGTTGTACCAGGCAGGAATCCGGTGTCCCCACCAGAGCTGTCTTGAAATGCACCAGTCTTCGATGTTCTCCAGCCACTGGCTGAATGTCTTTTCAAAGCGCTCCGGGTAGAAGTTGATCTTCTGGTCCGGATCCTTCTGGTTCTTCAGGACATCGTCTGCCAGAGGCTTCATCTTGACGAACCACTGCTGGGAAAGCATCGGTTCCACAACACAGTGTGTTCTTTCACTGTGTGCAACGTTATGGGTGATGTTCTCGATCTTCACAAGAACACCGTCTTCTTCATACTGCTTTACAAGTGCTTCACGGCAGTCATAGCGGTCCATGCCTTCATACTTGCCGCACTTGTCATTCATTGTTCCATCCGGATTCATGCACAGAGGCTTCGGCAGGCCATGACGGTCGGCAATGGCAAAGTCGTTGGGGTCATGGGCAGGCGTGCACTTCATGATTGCGGTTCCGAAGGACATGTCGATATAGTCATCGGCGATGATCTCCAGCAGTTCTCCGTTTGCCGGGTTCTTGACATGCCTGCCGATCAGGTGTGTCCACCGTTCATCGTTGGGGTTCACAACCAGGCAGACATCGGTGAACATTGTCTCCGGACGGGTTGTGGCAACCGTGATCTTCTCGCCTGTTTCCTCCACGGTGTACTGGATGTAGTACATCTTGCCGGGATCATCCTGGTAGTAGACCTCGATGTTGGACAGTGCGGTTCTTGCCTCAGGATCCCAGTTGATGATCCTCCAGCCACGGTAGATGAGGCCTTCATTGTACAGAGAGACAAAGACGTGTCTCACAGCCTTGTTGAAGCCTTCATCCATTGTGAAGCGTTCTCTGGAATAATCCAGACTGTTGCCCAGCTTTGCCCACTGTTTGCGGATGGTTGCGGCATACTCTGCCTTCCACTCCCAGGCTCTTTCCAGGAACTTCTCACGGCCGATGTCGTAGCGGCTGATGCCTTCGCTCTTCAGTCTTGCGTCAACCTTTGCCTGTGTGGCAATGCCGGCATGGTCCATGCCCGGCAGATACAGCATGTCATAGCCCTGCATGCGCTTGTATCTTGCAATGATGTCCTGCAGGGTATTGTCCCATGCGTGTCCGATATGCAGGATGCCTGTCACATTGGGCGGTGGAATAACGATGGTGAAAGGATCCTTGGACTTGTCTCCGGCTGTGAAGTATCCCTTCTCAACCCACTTGTCGTAGCGTCCTTCCTCAACCTGTTTGTGATCATACTTCGGCGGCAGATTTTCTTTCATGTTCTCTAGCTCCTTTACAAAACAAAAGCGTCCTTTCCAAAGGACGCCGGATGTGCGTGGTACCACCTTATTTGCTTCTCGCTGAATGTTAACGCTGTTCCTGCGGTCATCCTTACGCTTGCTTCAGGACAACGGCTCACGGAGGACATTCATCTCATTCCTGCAGCTTCCTTGCACCGGACAGAAGCTCTCTTCATACAGGAGACTGAAACTACTCATTCCGCTCTTCGCTGATAGGATGGATTATAGAAGGAACTTTAAATCTTTTTAGTTATTATTTTTGTTGCTCAAAGCATTGTCTGT
>OMUX01000173.1 GCA_900314345.1 uncultured Erysipelotrichaceae bacterium
AGATCAACTCCTGCCGGTCCACTTCCGAAGGCTTGATGCCGGCTCTGCAGCAGGAACCAAGACCGGCATGGATGAGAACAAACTTCTTTCCCAGGATCTCCAGTTCCTTGTAGTACGGCAGGTCTTCCATATAGCGCTCCATGTCATAGCAGGCAGGGTAGTCCAGATCCATGAACTGGTCTGCTGTGATCATGCCGCCGTTGTAGTGCAGCCATGTGATCAGATCATTGGAGCGATGGTAGTACAGATAGCTGTCGCTGTGCTTTCCCTCAATGAGCATGGGAATATATTTTGCAAACCATGCATCATGATTGCCGCAGATCAGATGGATGTTGTCATGCGCCATGATTTCCTGCATCAAGGCAGCCGGTTCTCTTCCTCTGTCCACTACATCACCGACAATATACAGTTCATCATATTCACTGAACCGGATCTTCCCGAGCATGGCATCAAACTCCTGTTTGCAGCCATGCAGATCCGACATTGCATAGATTGACATTCAGATCCTCTTCTTCTTTGGAAGCCTTATTCTACCACAAGGAAATGCAGCCATGTGCCATGGTGCACAGCGGATTGCCATAAAGCCGCTTGATCATGCGCTTTTCTCACTTAAGAAAATTCTTCACAACAGAAAAGGTTGTTGCTATAATATGTCAGTCTGTTAAGAAATGAAGGGTGGTTAAAGATTAGTTTATGGGAAGAGCACATGAAGTACGTGCGGCCGCAATGGCTAAGACAGCAGCCGCAAAGTCCAAGCTGTATTCACGTTTCGGAAAGGAACTTTATATTGCAGCAAAGTCCGGCGTCCCTGATCCGGATATGAACCTGACACTGGCCAGGAAGATCAAGGAAGCAAAGTCCAACCAGATTCCGGCTGATGTCATCAAGAGAGCAATCGAGAAGGCAAAGGGCGGCACAGGCGAGAACTATTCTGAGTGCAGGTATGAAGGATTCGGCCCTGGCGCAAGCACAGTCATTGTTGACTGCCTGACCGAGAACACAAACCGTTCCTATACGGAAGTCAAGACAGCATTCAACCGCTGCAAGGGCTCCAAGATTGCCAATGCAGGTTCTGTCAGCTTCGGCTATGAGAGCGTCGGCCTCTTCTATTTCCCTTATGAGGATGAAGAGAAGATGCTGGATGCCCTGATGGAGGCTGAGGTTGATGTACAGGATCTGTCCGTGGAAGACGGCGAGATGATGGTCAAGACAAGCTTCGCTGACTTCTCCAAGGCACAGGATGCCATCGAGAAGCTGATCCCGGATGTCCAGTTCGACAAGTGCGAGCAGACCATGCTGGCAAATGAAATGGTTACCCTGGATACCGATGAGGACAAGGCAAGTCTGCAGAAGCTGGTTGATACCCTCAGCGAGATCGAGGATGTCAACAAGGTCTACACCAACGTTGAAGGCTACGGCGACTGAACAGTCTGAACAGCACCAAAGGAAAAGGCGGGAAATTCCCGCCTTTTTGCTTACCTGACGTAATGTGCGCCTGCAATCTCTTCCTTCAGCACACGCTGCCGTTCCGCTTCCGGGAAGACACTCAGCCATGCCAGTGTGCTCCGGTACTCCAGCTTCCTTCTCTGCACCGGCACATCCGCAAACCTTGCGGCAATCCTGGTCTCCTTTTTCCTTTGTTCCTTGAGCCATTGCCTTCCTGTGTCATTGAAGGCCAGCACACGGCATGTCCTTTGATCTTCCACAGACAGTGTTTCATATTCCTTCCTGGTCAGCTGCACCAGTGCCTGTACACACGTCCTGCGGATCCTGCCGGCAGTGTAGCGGTTTGTGACACATGCAGAAAGGAATTCCTCCCATGTGCTGCAGTCCTTTGCATGGCCTGCAAGATGATTCTCAATGCCTTCATTGAACAGGAACATCTCATTCATCCTTGCCGGGTCGCTTAACAGAAGGAATGTCCTGAGATACGGCCAGTACATGGACCACTCAGGAATCATTCTGTCTTTCAGTATTCCTGCCATGGGCGTCTGGCTGCTGACATCTTCGTGGTTTCTGAGCGCTGTGCGGATTGCCATGGCACTTGCCGTCTCTCCTTCATGCATCGTTTCATCCAGATAGTCGCTGGTTCTCTGCACAAGGATGGGTTCAATGCCTGATCCTGCAATCTCCTTGAGATAGGAGACTGCAAGGATGTCATTGGGACGCATGGAGGAGGTCAGAAGGCTGTATGCCTTGGGAAAGCTCATGCCTGCATCCAGTGAAGTACGAAGATGATCCGGATTGATCGGCGTGTCTGCGATTTCCTGCAGGTTTTCCAGATTCCCGCATTCACTGCCGAAGGAAATGCAGTCCGCACCAGCCTCTTTCAGTATTTCCACGGCACCATGGGCGAAGCCTGTGGCTGACTGCACTGCCGCAAAGAAGGGCAGCTCCAGCACCACATCCGCACCGTTTCTGCAGGCTGCTTCCGCTCTAGCAAACTTGTCAATGCATGCCGGTTCCCCGCGCTGCACGAAATTTCCGCTCATGACAGCGATGACAACATCACAGCCGCTGGCTTCCCTGGCTTTCTGAATCTGATATGCATGCCCTTTATGAAACGGATTGTATTCCGCCGCTATTCCGCAGACTCTGCTCATATGTATGAATTCATCCTTTCTGAAAAACGCTATAATGATTTTAGCAATAAAGGGAAGGTTATCAATCATATGAAAGAATCTGCAGTATCTGTTTTCCGGCCTGAGGGCTCCCCGAAGGCATCCGTTGTCATCGTGCATGGCATGGCCGAGCACCACAGACGCTATGACGATCTGGCAAAGGTTCTTGCCCAGCACGGGTATGCTGTCTACACCTATGATCTTCCGGGACACGGGGATGCCGTGGACAATGACAAGGATTTAGGGTGGTTTGGCAAGGAAAACGGCTGGAACACATTGTGCAGTTCCGCTGTTGACATGATGGCAAGGGCAAAGAAGGAGAATCCTGAGGCACCGTTGGTGCTGATGGGGCACTCCATGGGCACCATCATCTGCCGCTGTGTGCTGCAGGACCATGACAAGGACATCGACGCCCTCATCCTCTCCGGTGCACCGAACTATCAGAGCGCCGCAGGCATCGGCATCAATCTTGCCAAGGTGATCCGTACCTTCAAGGGTGCCCATGGTTATTCCAGGATGCTGGATGGAATGGTGACGGGAAACTTCAACAAGTCCGTCAGTAATCCCCGTACCCCGGATGACTGGCTGAGCTTCAGTACCGAGAATGTCGATGCCTATCTTGCAGACAAATACTGCGGCTTCCCGTTCACGATCCAGGGCTACATTGATGAAATGACCGGTGTTGTGCAGATGCATGATGTCAGCCGCTTCCATTGCACAAAGCCTGATCTTCCGATCTATTTCTTTGCCGGGGAGTCTGATCCCTGCATCGGCGGCCAGGAAGGCTTCCAGGATTCCCAGGATACCCTGAAGAAGGCAGGATACCGGAATATCAGCGCAAAGCTGTGGCCCAACATGCGCCATGAAACCATGCATGAAAAGGACCGTGCAGCCGTTTATGAGGACACTGCCAGCTGGATTGACAGCCAGATCGGCTGAAAAAAGCGCCTGGCAGGCAGGAAATCAAAATTGACTTCTGTTAGTCCTTTGCTATAATTGTGACGTTAACGGACAAAGGAGACTCTTGTGAAGTGGTCCAGGAATGAGATCGTTGGTACAAACAACGGAAACATCAGTTTCAGCGAAGATGTGGCCATCGACCCGAAGGAATTTGCAGAAACTTCATTGATTAATGGAGTGAAGCAGGTTCATGCAGAGGGCAGAGGCTATCTGGATCAGGAAACCGAAAAGTTCTACTCCAGCATGAACATCAGCGGCATCATGCTGTGCCCTGATGCAATTACAGGAGAAGAGATCGAGTATCCCTTTGAAACGGATGCGGAAGACGTATGGTCCTTCGACCCTACGGATGAAGAAGACGTCCGTGTCGTTACAAATGATGTCATCGACCTGCTTCCGGCGGTCATTGATGCAGTGATCATGGAAGCACCGCTCCAGGTGACAGAAGCGGCTCCTGAGGATTATCCCAGCGGTGAAGGCTGGAGGGTAATCAGCGAAGAGGAGTATCAGCGCAGCAAGGACGAGGAGATTGATCCAAGGCTTGCCGTGCTGAAGAAGTTCAGACAGGAATAGCAATAGGAGGTGTCAGGAAGATGGCAGTACAGCAGAGAAGAAATTCCAGTACAAGAAGAGACAAGAGAAGAACCCATTACAAGCTTGTCGCTCCTACACTGGTCAAGTGCCCGGTCTGCGGCGCATACAAGCAGCCGCACCATGCATGCCCGAACTGCGGTAACGTCGGCGACAAGAAGGCCGATGCACCGGCAGCTGAAGAAGCAAAGGCATAAGGCATTTTCAAAGGAAGAAGGCCCGTTTCCTTACGAGGGAGACGGGCTTTTTCTGTGTCTTCAGAAAATCTTAAGCAAATCGTCATATTTCCTTGTGTTTCATCAATGAAGTGATAAAATTGTGTCAGAAAGTGTCAGAGACAGGGGAGAAAGTGGGAGATGTTTACCGGTGAATACAGGCACAGTCTGGATGCTAAAAACCGCTTGGTCATTCCTGCAAAGCTCCGCGCGGGTCTTGGAGATGCTTTCACAGTGACAAAGGGTCTCGATGGATGCCTTACCATCTACACACCGAAGGCATGGGCAAAGGTCCAGGAACAGCTGGAAAAGCTGCCTGCGACCAAGAAGAGTGCCAGACAGTACATCCGCTTCATGACAAGCGGTGCCACGGATGTCTCTCTTGATTCCATGTCGCGCATTCAGCTCCCTCAGAGCCTTCTGGCTTACGCCGGCATCACGAAGAACTGCGTGATCATCGGCGCCGGGGACAATGTGGAGATCTGGGATGAGGCAGCCTGGGACAAGTACAACAGCGATACCGCCGAGAACTTCGACGATGTTGCTGAATCCCTGACGGAGTACCTTGTCTGATGGAACACAAGAGTGTACTCCTGCATGAAACCGTAGACTCCCTGAATGTAAGACCTGACGGCATCTATGTCGACGGGACGCTGGGGAGAGGGGGTCATGCAAGGCTGGTTCTGGAACAGCTGACAACCGGTCATCTCTATGCATTTGACAAGGATGAACAGGCATTGGCTGAGTCAGAGGAAAACCTGAAGGAACTGCTGGACCATATCACGATGATCCATGGCGACTACTCCACGATGAAGGAAGCGCTTCATGCAAGGGGAGTGGACGTGGTAAACGGCGTGATGATGGACCTGGGGGTTTCCTCCCCGCAGTTCGATGATCCGGAGCGCGGCTTCTCCTACCGCTATGATGCAAGGCTGGACATGCGCATGGACCAGAGTCAGGAGCTGGACGCATGGAAGATCGTCAACACCTACAGTGAAGAAGATCTCAGGCGCATCCTGTGGCAGTACGGGGAAGAGAGAAACGCCGGCCGGATTGCAAGGGCCATCGCAGCAACAAGACAGCAGCACCCCATCGACACGACATTCCAGCTTGTGGATGTCATCCGCTCAGCACTTCCTGCCAAGGTCCTGAACCAGAAAGGACACCCGGCAAAGCAGAGCTTCCAGGCACTGCGCATTGAAGTGAACCACGAACTCGACTCCCTGAAGGAAGGCCTTCAGGAGGCATGTTCCCTCCTTGACGTACAGGGAAGATGTGCAGTCATCACATTCCAGTCCCTTGAGGACCGCATCGTCAAGGACACATTCAGAAGCTTATCCTCTGCTCCGTTTGTGGAGCCAAAATTACCGATCAAGGCTTCACAGATGGAGCAGGCCTCCTTCCGGCTGGTGAACAGGAAACCCATCACCGCAGGCGAAGAGGAAACCGAAGAGAACCACCGCGCACACAGCGCCAAGCTGCGTGTCATAGAAAGAACAAGGAAGACAGGACTATGAAGAAGACAACAAAGAAGACCACAAGAAAAAGACTGAAGCTGGGAACCTTCTCAGCATTCCTGTTCCTGTTTTCCTGCACGGTATATCTCTGCTCCGCACTGTTCCTGCGCAGCTACAACAATTCCCTGAGCTCCCAGAAACAGAGCATTGAAGCACAGATTTCCGATCTGGAAGTACAGAACGAGGCGGTTGCCGTGGAAGTCAATACCCTCAACAACCGTGAACGTGTATCAGCGATCGCTGCCGATGACGGCCTGACGATGAACCAGGACAATGTCGTCACGATCACCAAGACCGGCGGAGACTGAGCCATGAGGAAGAATCACGGACGCAGGACAATCCGGATGATCTTCCTTCTGACATTGGCTGTGATGACTGCCATCGCCACCAATGTCTTTTTAGTATCCGTGGCCAAAGTGCACTGGCGCTCCGGCACGGATCTTTCTGCATATGCAGACTCCGCAAACACCGTCAAGGAAACCACCAAGGCACTGCGCGGAAACATCTATACCAATGACGGCACGATCATCGCCGAAGACAACCGGACCTACAACATCTACTGCATCCTGGCCAAGGACCGTATCGTTGCGGACAAGGATGAGATTGCCTATGTCGCTGACAAGGAAGGAACCGCCAAGGCACTGGCCGAGATCCTCAAGGCAGACTATGACACGATCCTCAGCTTCCTGAAACAGGATGTCTGGCAGACGGAGCTGGGCAATGCCGGAAGAAACCTTTCCGAAACAACGAAGCAGCGCATCGAGGCACTGAATCTTCCGGGCATTGAGTTCACGGATTCCATTCAGCGTGTCTATCCTCTGGGCCAGTTTGCCAGCAACCTCATCGGCTTTGCCCAGTCGGATGAAACAGGCTCCACCGTCGGCAAGATGGGACTGGAGCTCTATCTGGATAATTACCTCAAAGGCGAAGACGGCTACCGGATCTACCAGGCGGACAAGCATGGCTATGTGCTGCCCGGCATGAAGGAAGAAGTTCAGTCCGCCGTCAACGGATACAACATCTACACCACACTCGACCAGGTCATCCAGGAAGCCCTGGAGGAATCCTTCACGATCACCGTGGACATGTTCAATGCGAGAAGGGCATGGGGTGCCGTCATGGATGTCCACACCGGAAAGATCCTTGCCTGGGGCCAATATCCTTCCTTTGACCCCAATACCCTTGAGATCACCGACTACAACAACTACGGAACCCAGATCCCTTATGAACCAGGCTCCACACTGAAGACAATCACCTGGGCAAGTGCGATCAATGAAGGGGTGTACAACGGCACGGACCTTGTGGATTCCGGACCGTTCTACTATGAGGCAGACAAGGACAACAATCCATACCGTGTTGCCTATACAAGACAGTCCGACCCGATCACCAATGCCTCCAATGCAAACTATGGATACATTGACTTTGATCACGGCCTGATCTATTCCTCCAACGTCGTTGCCGCAACGGTCCAGACCGCACTGGTCACACCGGATATCCATCTTTCCTATCTCAAGAAGTTCGGCTTCTTCCAGCCTGTAGCCACTGATGGTCTGCCCGAGCAGACCGGCAAGCTGACATTCACATGGCCGGGCGAGAAACTTGCGCTTTCCTACGGCCAGGGTTCCACCGTGACCATGCTGCAGATGCTGCAGGCATACTCTGCTGTCTTCACGGACGGCACGATGAAGAAGCCTTACTACATCGACAGCATCCGCGACAGCTATGACAACTCCATCATCTACCAGGCTGAGACAAAGATCACCGGAAACCCCATCACCGCTGATACGGCAAAGCAGCTTCAGGGACTGCTCTACCGCACCGTCAATGACGATGACGGTACTGCAAGAGCCGACCGCATTCCTGAATGCAAGGTCATGGGAAAGACCGGTACCACCCAGGTCTTCCTGAATGGTTCCTATCTTTCCGGCTATACCATCGCTTCCTTCATGTCAGCCATTCCCGCAGACAACCCTCAGGTTGCCGTGTATTATTGCTTTGAAGCGCCTTATAACCGCAATGCGCACTGGAAGACCGATGCCACAAAGAACCTGTTAAGAAAGACCGCCATGCGTCTTGGCTTTGCTCAGAACACAGAGGAAGGGACAGAAGAAACAGGAGAAGCGGCAGTGGAAGAAACCCAGGAAACACCGGCTGTCATGGGTGCCGACATGCCGAACCTTGTCAACCATACAATCGGCTATGCGCAAAGCAAGCTTTCCGGTGTGGATGCGGATGTGCTTGTTCTTGGAAACGGTTCTTCCGTCATTGCACAGTATCCAACGGAAGGGACATACCTCGATAACAGTGAAAAGGTTTTCCTGGTCACGGATGCTCAGAGCTTCGTGCTTCCGGACATGACCGGCTGGACGAGGAAGGATGTCACCGCCCTCTGGCAGGCGACCCAGTTCGGCTTCAAGCTGAGCGGAGAAGGGGTGGTAACAGAACAGACACCAGCCGCCGGCACCACAGTCAATAAGGGTGATCAGATTGAAGTGACATTCAGTTCCTGAGTGTGTTGTTGTATAATCTGCTTGTTTTCAGGGGGATTTTCCATGGTTTCGAAAATGTTGATCGGCTTTGCGGCATCTCTTGCACTGGTGCTGTGGCTCATGCCGAAATGGATTGAAAAGCTTAAGAAGCTCAGTCTGCGCCAGACCGTCAGTGAATACAGTCTGGAAGAATACAAGGAAAAGGGGAAGACGCCGATCATGGGCGGTGTGCTTTTCATCATTGTTCCCGTCATTCTGACAGTGCTGCTGTGCTTCAGGGATATGAAGGATTTCAACAATGTCATCGTGCTGCTTGCCTTTGCCGGCTATGGCATGATCGGCTTCATCGATGACTGGCTGATTGCCGTCAAGAAGAACAACGATGGTCTCAAGCCATGGCAGAAGTTCCTTATGCAGGCAATCCTTGCCATCATCTTCTATTACATGTACCGCTCCCAGGGAAAGCTTGAGATCCATGTGCCGTTCTCTGGTAAGGCATGGCATCTTGGCATCTGGTATTCCGTGCTGATCTTCTTCATGCTGACGGGATCTTCCAATGCCGTAAACCTCACGGACGGCATGGATGGTCTTTCTGCAGGATGCACACAGTTTGCCCTGGCTGCCTTCCTGGTCATTGCCATCTCCAAGGGAAGAACTACAATTGCCGTATTCATCTGCACACTGATGGCAGCGCTGTTCGGCTACCTCTATTACAATGTCAAGCCGGCCAAGGTCTTCATGGGCGACACCGGTTCCCTGGCACTTGGCGCCTGCCTTGCGGCACTTGCCATCGTTCTTGACAGTGAACTGGCCCTGATTGTCATCGGCGGCATCTTCGTCATTGAAACCATGTGCGTCATCATCCAGCAGGTCAGTGTCAGAACCGGCCATGGCAAGGTGTTTGTCTACACGCCGATCCACTATGCCTTTGTCATCAAGGGCAAGTGTGAAAACCAGGTCGTTCACATGTTCTGGCTGGTGGAGGCATGCTTTGC
>OMUX01000172.1 GCA_900314345.1 uncultured Erysipelotrichaceae bacterium
TACATCGTCATCACCAAGAATGTTGCTCTGCCTCATGCACGTCCGGAAAGCGGTGCGCTGGACACGGCAATCGGCATCACGACATTGGATACGCCTGTGGAATTCGGAAACAAGGACAACGATCCGGTGAAGTATCTGTTTCCGCTGAGTGCTTCTGATGACAACAAGCATCTGGCGGCACTGGCTGACCTGGCTGAACTGCTCGAGGATCAGAAGTTCTTCGAAGTACTCGATCATGCAAAGTCGCCAAGGGAAGTCATCGATTATCTGAACAACAGAAAGGAGGAGAACTGAGATGAGTAAGGTTTATCACGCACTGGTATGCTGCAGAGCCGGCATGGGTTCCAGCACATTGCTCAAGATCAAGGCGGATCAGGTGATCTCTGAGAACAACTATCCGATCGAAACGGAGCATGGCAATCTGGATTCCCTGATGTATTTCAAGGGCGATCTGGTCATCACGATGTCCGATCTGTCTGAAGAAATCAAGGATCAGGTCAAGTATGCATGCGGTGTCAAGAACATCGTCGACAAGAAGGAAATGAAGGAACAGCTTGATAAGTTCCTGCGTTCCGTTGGCGAAGATCCGGAATCATTCAAGAAGTAAGCTTCAAAGCGTTTCATCAATAACAGCATCAGCTGTCATTCAAAGGGGAAAATTTATTCATTATGGTAGATGTATTGGTTAGACAGGTCAGGGATACTTCCCTGATCATGGGCATCATCGCCCTGGTTGGTCTTCTGCTTCAGAAGAAGAGCTCCAAGGACGTCATCAACGGAGTCGTCAAGACAGTTGTCGGCTTCATGATCTTCAATATCGGTTCCGGTGCAATGAGCAGTGTCGTCAACACATTCATGGCTCTGTTCAATGCTGGATTCGGTATCACAGGTGTTACTACACAGGTTGAAATCGCAACAGCTCTGGCTCTTGATACATACGGAACAGAAGTCGCCCTGACCATGGTCATGGGCTTCGTCTGGAATCTGGTCATCGCCAAGTTCACGAAGTTCAAGTGCATCTTCCTCACAGGCCAGCACTTCCTGTACTTCGCATGCGTCATCGCTCTGGCATTCATCGCGCAGGGAGCTCCGGCATGGGCAACCATCATCATCGGCGGCCTGGCTCTGGGCTTCGCCGGTGCAGCACTGCCGTCTCTTGCTCAGCCGTTTGTTGACAAGCTGACAGACAACTCCGGCATCGCTATGGGTCACTTCAACCTCATCGGCTACACACTGGCTGGTTATCTGGGCAAGCTGATCGGCGGCAAGAACGGCGAGCGCAAGGGCAAGGATGTTTCCGAGCTCGATCTGCCGGGCTGGCTGGGTCTGTTCCGCGACTTCGTCTTCTCTGTAGCACTGTTCATGGTCGTTCTGTTCTACGTAGCAGTCATTGCCTGCGCAGTCAGAGGCGGCGATGCATTCGAACTCGTCAAGTCATCCGCAGGAAACGATATCTGGTTCATCTGGCCGTTCATGGAAGGTCTCCAGTTCGCTGCCGGCATGAGCGTCCTGATCTATGGCGTCCGTCAGTTCATCGCAGAGATCACTGCAGCATTCGTTGGTATTTCCGAGAAGTGGATTCCGAACTCCAAGCCTGCTGTTGACTGCCCTGCAGTATTCCCGTTCGCTCCGAACGCAGTCATCGTCGGTTTCGTCGGTGCAATTCTTGGCGGACTGATTGCTACAGCAATCTGCATTGCTACACATTCTGAAACCATCATGATTCCGGCTGCCGGCATCTGCTTCTTCTCCGGTGGTACAGGCGGTGTATTCGGAAGCATCTACGGTGGTGCCAAGGGTGCATTCTTCGGAGGCATGCTGCTGGGATTCCTCACAACACTGCTGCCGTTGATTCTCTATCCTGCATTCGCAGCTCTGGGAATTGCAGGCGCATCCTTCCCGAACGTTGACTACAACGTATTCGGTGTCGTGATTTACTGGATTCTCGGTCTGTTCCACTGATCGATTCGCCAGTTTCATCAAGCGGGGGCAAGATCAGTCTTGCTTCCGCTTTTCTTCTCAGTAATGAAACAGAAAGGTAAATAAACATGTCTGATTCCAAAGCACAGGTCCAGGAGTTCCTGGATATCATCAACGAACAGGTTCTTGCATATGAAAAGTCACAGGATACGGAAGCACTTGCCGCAGCCAGGGATCTGATCCTGGATGTGGAAAGCAAGGGCGGCCGTGTTCATGTCACAGGCATCGGCAAGCCGGGTCATCTCTCCGGCTATGTTGCATCCCTGCTTTCATCCACCGGCACACCGGCTTATGAACTGCACGGAACAGAGGCAGTTCATGGTTCCAGCGGACAGGTTGTTCCGGGAGATGTGGTCATTGCCATCTCTAACAGCGGTGAAACCAATGAGCTCAAGGCTACGGTTACAGCGCTCAAGAAGAACGGCGCAAAGATCATCTCCGTTACCGGCAATCCGGAATCCTGGCTGGCAAAGCAGGGTGATGTGGCACTGATTGCAGGTGTAACACAGGAAGGCGACAGCATGAACAAGCCTCCGCGTGCATCCATTCTGGCAGAGGCACTCTGCCTGCAGTCTCTTTCCATTCTCCTGCAGAACGAAAAGAAGCTGACCAAGGACCAGTATGTAAAGTGGCATCCGGGCGGAAGCCTTGGCAAGAGCATCCTGGAAGAACAGAAAGAAGGAAAGTAAGCCATGGCAATGTTTGAAGGAGTTGTAACCCCGATTGTCACTCCCTTCCACAGGGACGCAGAGCAGTCCATCAACTATGAAGCGGCAGAAAAGCTCATCAACCATCTGATCGAGCATGGTGTGGACGGCATCTTCCCGCTTGGCTCCAATGGTGAGTTTCATGTCATTGACCATGAGGAGAAGGTTGCATTCGTTAAGGAAGTTGTACGCATCGTTGACCACCGTGTTCCGGTGTATGCCGGTGCCGGTGCCTGCTCTACAAGGGAAACCATAAAGCTTGCCAAGGAGATGGAGGCTGCCGGTGCAGATGTTCTCTCCGTCATCACTCCGTACTTCATCAAGCCGACGGATGAAGAACTCTATCAGCACTACAAGGCAGTGGCAGAGTCTGTGAACATTCCGGTGATGCTCTACAACATCCCGAAGTCCACCGGCTGCAACATTCCTGCCTCTGTTGTCTCAAGACTGGCCAAGGATGTGCCGAACATCCAGGGCATCAAGGACAGCTCCGGCGACATGGAGAACCTGCAGGGTTATCTGGATGCCGCAAATGGCACACAGCTGAAGGTTCTGGTAGGTTCTGACTCCAAGATCTCCAAGGCGTTTGAACTTGGCGCAAGCGGCTGTGTTGCCGGAACATCCAATGTCATCGTGGATACCGTGGTTCCGCTGTGGAAGGCACTGAAGGACGGCGATACAGAAAAGGCCGCACGGCTGCAGAAGGATATCGATGTCCTGCGTGCAGTGCTGAAGCTTGGCACCGTTCCCTCCATGATGAAGAGAGGCGTTGAGCTTGCCGGCATCGCTGATGTCGGACCGGCAAGGCTTCCGGTGCAGGATTCCACACCGGAACAGGATGCAGAAGTAAGGAAGATGCTGGAGTTCTATCATCTGGCATAAACAGAAACATTGAGGAGGGAAGGCGGCGCAGATACTGCCGCCTTCCGGATTTATAACCCGGACATTAGAAAGGATGGAATGCATATGGCAAAGAACAAGAAGAGTGAAGAGAAGGAAGCTGTGATTGAAACCAGTATTCCGGATGACAGACTGAAGAACCTGCTGCTTGGTTTAATGGATCTCGTCATCTTCATGGGACTGTGGATTGTTGCCGCATACTTCTACGGAAAGCAGAACTATCTGGTCACCTTCTTTGTTCTGACCGGCATGTTCTATGCGGCCAAGTGGTCCATTGTATACATCGCAAGGGCAGTTGGAGACAAGCCTTTGTTCTATCTGAGTGAAGAGGGTGTCGGCATTCCCGGTGTCATGAAGAAGGATCAGGTGCTTTCATGGCAGAGTGTGAAGAAAGCCAGCATCCTGGACAGGAAGAACGGCGGGGCCGATATCCTGATCGAATCCCCGGAGGTGAAGCATCCTTCGCATGTGCAGCATTTTTCAATGCATTATCCTTTCGCAAAGACACAGTATGAGGAAAGCCGCAAGGCAATTGTGCACGGCTTCCGCAAGCATGGCATCAGTGTAGCTGAAACAGAGAAGAAGGAATGATGGAAAGCGACGTCTATACAAGTATCAGAACATTGCTGACACATCCCGGCATCACTGTGCATGAGATTTCCGCCATGGACGGTCTTTCACTGCGCCAGGTACGATACAGGATCTCGAAGATCAACAAGCTGCTCAGTGAAAAGAAGGCAAAGCAGATTTCCATCCGCCAGGACAATGACATTCTTGTGGATGAAAATACCCGGAGTGTATTGCAGAAGATGCTGCAGGATGCCAAGGAGAATGAACGTTTCTATTTCAACAAGGAAGAACGTCTTGTTTACATGTTCCTGCTGCTGTTCCTGAATGAATCGTATGTATCCCTGAATCATTTCATGGATCAGCTGAACTGCAGCAGGTCAACGGTATTAATGGATCTCAAGGCTTTGCAGAATCAGCTGGAAAAGGATGACATCCGTGTGGAATACAACCGGATGCAGGGGTATCTTCTCAGCGGCTCGGAGATCAATATCCGCCGCATCATGATGCGCACGATCATCTACAACCGCTACAGCGGTGTGTACGATACGCTGATCGATGAATATCATCTTCCGCTGTATGAATACAGCCGGCTTGTCATTCAGGAAATGGCTGCGAACAACCACATTCAGTTTGTGGAGGACCGTCTGTATGAGTTCATCTATATCTTCACGTTCCTGCAGGAACGCATCCGGAACGGCAGAAGTGCAGCAGAAGGGATTGAGAAGCTGCCGAACATCGATATCATGTCTTCCACCAAGGAGTACCGTTTCACCCTTGCATTGCTGAAGAACTATCCGCAGACGGACCAGATGAAGCCCGCAGAAATCAAGTATGTCTCCTCCTGGGTGCTTGGCATTTCCTATGGTGATGTGACGGAACCCACACAGGATCGTGATTATATCTCCGATCTCGTGGAAAAGATCATGACCCGGTTTGAGCTTCTTTCCGGCGCGCATTATTCCAACCAGGAGGCGATCTTCACACAGCTGTATGCACATTTCCGTCCTGCCTACTACCGTCTTCTGTTCCATCTCCCGATCTTCAATCCGCTGACGCAGAGCGTCCGCAATGAGTATCAGGATCTCTATGATCTTGTGGATGAAACAATGCGGCCGTTTTCCACATTGTTCGGTGAGACAATTCCGGAGGATGAGATTGCTTATCTGACCATGCATTTTGCCGGCATCTATGGCGGAAAGAAGGCAACAGGCATTGAACAGAAGAATGCACTGGTCATCTGTTCCAATGGTGTCGGGTCTTCGGCAATCCTCTACAACGAGCTCAAGACAATGTTCCCGAGCCTGAATTTTCTTCCGCCGATTGAAGCTGCACAGTATGCAGAGGTGAATGTGCATGTGGATATCATCTTCGCTTCCAGATATGCACAGATTGATGAAGATAAGATCCCGATTGTCCGCGTCAATCCGGTCATGACCGCGGAAGAGCAGTATCAGATAATCCGCAGCGTGCATCAGCAGCTGGATATCAATGAACCCGGCAGACCGAATACCGTAGCGGTCATCAATATCATCCGCAAGTATGCGGACATTGAAAATACGGAAGGACTGGAAGCAGAACTTTCGGAGTATTTCCTGCATCTGGATGAACCGCTCCAGAAGGAAATTCATCAGCTTCATCTTGTGGATCTCCTGCAGCCTTCCCTGATTCGTCTGAATGTTGAAGCTTCTGACTGGAAGGAAGCTGTGGTGAAATCCTATGAACCGCTGCTTGCCAATGAATGCATCACACAGAACTATGTGGACGCAACCCTGAAGGCACTGGAAACATCACGGGGCTATATCGTGATCACAAAGCATGTGGCACTGGCGCATACCAAGCCGGAAGACGGTGCATTGAAGACATCCATGGGCTTCTGCACCCTGAAACGGGGTATTGCTTTTGGAAACAAGGACAATGATCCGGTGAAATATATCTTCTCGCTGAGTGCAACAGACAACCAGACGCATCTTCTGGCCATGGCAGAACTGCTCAACGTTCTGAATGACCCGGAATTCTTCACGATGGCGGACAAAGCAGAGTCTCCGCAGGAAATCCTGGACTTCATCCGCGCAAAGCAGAAACAGCACGGAACACAGAACTGAATACCGTATTGCAGGAAGAGACCGGAAAGATCTCTTCCATTTTTGTTGCAAACCTTCCTTGAAACATTGATAATAAGCCCGTGAGCGGCATCGGGGATCTTCTGAAGCCGGAACTGATCCGGCTTCATGTACATGCGGAGAACTGGGAAGAGGCGGTTGTCAGATCGACAGAACCGTTTCTGGAACAGAATGTCTGTACAAAGGACTACGTGGATGATATCATCCGGGGCGTCAGGGAGTACGGACCTTATATCGTGATTGCAAAGCATACGGCCTTGCCGCATGCAAGAAGTGAATGCGGTGCATTGAAGACAGCACTTGGCATAACGGTGCTGGAGAATCCTGTCTGCTTTGGCAATGAGGATAACGATCCGGTGAAGTATCTGTTTCCGCTGAGTGCGGTGGATGGCACACAGCATATGGAAGCACTGGCGGATCTGGTCGAGCTTCTGGGTGATGAGCGTTTCTACAGGGTGCTGGATGAAGCATCCTCTGAGAAACAGATGTATGAAGATATCGTTCTTTGGAGGGGAAAGAGAGAATGAAAAAGGTTTACCGCGCATTGGTCTGCTGCAGGGCAGGCATGGGAAGCAGCACACTGCTGAAGATCAAGGCTGATCAGGTAATCAGTGAAAACAGCTATCCGATTGAAACGGAATACGGAACACTGGATTCCCTGATGTACTACAAGGGAGATCTGGTGATCACCATGGCTGATCTTGCGGAAGAGATCA
>OMUX01000247.1 GCA_900314345.1 uncultured Erysipelotrichaceae bacterium
TCCGGATCACGCATCTCAATATGAATGTCATCACCGGTCGGGGTATTGAAGTCGATCGTTGAAGAAGGACCTAATGTATAGAAGGGAATGCCGTAGTGCTTTGCAAGGATGGCAACACCGGAGGTTCCGATCTTGTTGGCAAAGTCTCCGTTGGCAGCGATCCTGTCGCAGCCGACCATGACGCACTGGATCTTTCCCTGCTTCATGACAAGACTTGCCATGTTGTCACAGATGCTTGTGACATCAATGCCAGCCTTGCAGAGCTCAAAGCTGGTCAGTCTTGCGCCTTGTAAGAGCGGTCTTGTTTCATCACTGTAGACATGGATGTTCATGCCCTTTTCATGGGCCAGGTACATCGGTGCGGTTGCGGTGCCATAGCCAAGACATGCAAGGTAGCCGGCATTGCAGTGTGTCAGCACACCATCACCATCGTGGAGGAGGGTGACGCCGTATTGGGCGATCTTCTCATTCATGGCAAGGTTCTCGGCATCGATGCGCTTTGCCTCTTCGATTAATTCCTTTGCCAGGACCTTCGGGTCTTCCTTATGGTCCTTGACAAACTGCTTCATGCGCTTCAGTGCCCAGGACAGGTTCACTGCCGTAGGCCTTGAGGTATTGAGGCAGTCTGCCTGTTCATCAAACTTCTTCTGGAATGCATCATAGTCCAGGTCTGTTTCATACTGGGCAAGCACAGCCATGGCATAGCCGGCAAAGACACCGATGGCAGGTGCACCGCGGATCTGCAGCTTCTTGATGGCATCCCACATGGGACCTTCCTTTGTCAGGGTCAGATACTCCTCATGGTTGGGAAGAAGCGTCTGGTCCAGGATGACGACTGCCTTTTCATCCTCTGAGAGACTGACAACATTCAGTCTGCCGCTTGTTTCACTCATAGATAACCTCCGGTAAAAATCAACATTGTCATTGTAAAGTCGGCAGACAATATAATCAACGCGGCAGAATGGCATGGATGTCTATGAAACAAATGAAACAAAACACAGAAATCATGAAAGAAATATGAGAAATATTTTCTGAATCCTGTTGACCGTGAACTTTCCGTTGATTAAGATAACCATGTACACAGAAAACCAACGACGAAGACGAGTAGTCTGTATGAAACCTCAAGAGAGTTCCCGGGTGGTGAAAAGGGAACAGGCGGAAGACAGGTGAATGGACTTCAGCAGGGCAGCCTGAAAGGAAACGAGTATGGCTGACGGGAATCGGGCCCGTTACCAATCCGATGCGTATGATGGTACGTAAAGCGAGAGGATGTCAGAGTACAGACATCAAGTTGGGTGGTATCGCAGAAGATCAAACAAGGCTTCTGTCCCGGTATTGGGACAGGAGCCTTTTCTCTTCCACAGCCTGGCAGGTTTGTGGAAACATCTGCCGCTCATGTCATTATGAATGGAGGAAAGTATCATGAACACAATGAAGTTGATGAAAAGCGGAATGGCAGTATTGATGGCAATGAGCCTTGCGGCATGCGGCAGCAGTTCTGCAGCAGCGGCTTCCACAGCCGCAGCTTCCAGTGCACCGGCAGAGACCAGTGCAGCAGCGTCTGAAGCAACAGAGAAGAAAGTATACAAGGTGGCTGTCGTCAAGCAGCTGGACCATGCATCGCTGGATGAGATTGCCAATGCCATTACGGCTGAGCTGGACAAGCTGGCTGAGGAAAACGGTGTGGAGATTGAATATGGTGATGTCTATTCCGGACAGAATGATCAGACCACACTTCAGCAGATCGGTTCCCAGGTTGTGGCAGACGGTGTTGACTGCATCATCCCGATCGCAACCCTGGCAGCGCAGACCATGACCGTTGCGGCAGAAGAAACACAGACACCGGTTGTGTTTGCGGCAATCTCTGATCCGGATACGGCAGAGCTGGTTGGCATCGACTATGTCACAGGCACGAGCGATGCACTGAATACAACACAGATCATGGACATGATCCTGGCACAGAACCCTGATGCGAAGAAGATCGGGCTTCTGTATTCCAAGTCTGAGGCAAACTCCACGAAGTCCATTGAAGAGGCAAAGAAGTATCTGGATGACAAGGGTATTGAATACGTTGAGGCAACCGGCAATACGAATGATGAAGTGATCGCTGCCACATCCTCCCTGATCGCAGATGGCGTTGATGCTGTATTCACACCGACCGACAACGTTGTCATGGCTGCGGAACTCTCCATTGCCCCGACGCTTGCGGAAGCAGGCATCCCGCACTATGCAGGTGCTGATTCCTTCGTCAGAAACGGTGCGTTTGCGACATGCGGCGTCAACTACACGGATCTTGGTACAGAGACTGCTGACCTTGCCTTCAAGGCAATGAGCGAGGGTGTTGAGAATACAGGCTACTATCAGTCCTATGAAGTCATGCCTGGCGGCATCATCACTGTGAATACAGATACAGCCACAACCCTTGGCGCTGATTATTCCTCCTTCTCTGATTTCGGTGAACTGGTGGAAGTGACAACAACAAAGGAATGATAAGATAGACTTCTGAAAGAAGAGGAACGACAATGCTGCATATCGTACAGACTGCTCTGGAACTTGGCTGTATCTACTCCCTGGTGGCCCTGGCCCTGTTTCTGAGCTATCGTGTGCTGGACATTGCGGATCTTACAACGGATGGATGCTTCGTGCTGGGCATGGCAGTCTCTGTCAGCTCGGCAGCGGCAGGCCATCCGTTTGCCGGTATTCTGCTGGCGGTCCTTGCCGGTGCATGTGCAGGCTTTGTAACGGCAAAGCTGCAGACCAGTTTCGGGGTGCCGAGCATCCTTGCGGGCATCGTGACGAATACCGGTCTTTATACCATCAACCTGATGGCCATGGGGTGGAGCTCCAATGTGTCATTGCTCAAGGATGACACGATCTTCACGCTGTTTAAGAAAACGGGCATCGGCGGAAGCTGGTACGCCATTGTATTGTCTGCACTGCTGGCGGCATTGTGCATGCTGTTCATGCGGTGGTTCCTGACGACAAGACTTGGTCTTTCCATCCGTGCCACCGGTGATAATGCGGCCATGGTTTCGGCAAGCTCCATCAACCCGAAGTTCATGATCACCGTGGGTCTCACCATTGCAAACTGCTTCACAGCACTGTCCGGCGCGATTGCAGGACAGCTGCAGAAGTCAGCGGACATCAATGCCGGAACAGGCATTGTGACAATCGGTCTTGCTACACTGATCATCGGTGAAGCGGTGATCAAAGGCAGGAAGTCCGTAAACCGGAATATCCTTGCCTGCCTTGTGGGAAACATCATCTATCGTTTCATCTATGCCATTGTCCTTCAGACAAGGATCATCCCGGTGGAGGGACTCAAGCTCATGACGGCATTGATCGTTGCCCTGGCAATTGCGGTGCCCTACATGCAGGAACAGCGTGCAAGTGTGAAGCGTGCCAGTGCAAAGGAGCCGGACCATGCTTAAGATCGAGAACGTATCCAAGACATTCAATCCCGGCACGGTCAATGAGAAGACAGCGCTGGATCATTTCTCCCTGGATGTCAATGACGGGGATTTCATCACGATTGTCGGTGACAACGGTGCAGGAAAATCCACGTTGTTCAATGTCATTGCCGGAAACTTCCTGGTGGACTCCGGCAAGGTGGAGCTGGACGGGAAGAACATTACGCTGGAACCGGAGTACAAGCGTTCCAAGTACATCGGAAGGCTGTTCCAGGATCCCCTGAAGGGAACAGCACCTGCCATGACGATCAAGGAAAATCTTGCGCTGGCATATCTGCGCGCAGGCAATACCAAATGGTTTTCCAGGGTATCAAAGGATGAAGAAAAGGTTTTCCATGATGAGCTTGCAAAGCTGGACATCGGTCTGGAGGGCCGGATGAATGTTCCGGTAGGAACACTGTCCGGAGGACAGAGACAGTCATTGACACTGTTAATGGCAACGATTGTTCCGCCGAAGATTCTTCTTCTTGATGAACATACGGCTGCCCTGGATCCGAAGGCTGCCGAGAAGATCATGAATCTGACAAAGGAGATAGTGGCAAGGAACCATACCACATGCCTGATGGTGACCCATAACCTGCATCAGGCTCTGGAAGTGGGAAACAGGACGCTCATGATGCGGAACGACAGAATCGTTCTTGATGTCAGCGGTGAGGGACGTTCCCATATGACCATTGAGGATCTTCTGGAACGCTTCCGCAAGGGTGCAGGTGAAGACCTGGACAATGACAGGATCCTGCTGTCGGAG
>OMUX01000343.1 GCA_900314345.1 uncultured Erysipelotrichaceae bacterium
ATCGATGCATTGTCGCTGTTAATCTACTTCAGTGTTGCAAAGGCCGTGCTGCACATCTAGACAGCTCTGCTACAATAGAAAAGAGGAGAAAATCAATCCATGATTGTTGTATATACATCACCTGGCTGCGCAAGCTGCCGGAAGGTCAAGCAGTGGCTCAAGGACCGCAATCTACCGTATGTGGAGAAGAACATCTTCAAGGTGCTTCTGAATGATGAAGAGATCAAGCATCTGCTCATGCGTTCGGAAAACGGAACGGATGACATCATCTCCAAGCGTTCCAAGGTCATCCAGGAGAATCACATCGACATCGATTCCATGACCACGGATGAACTGATTGCCTTCATCAAGAAGAACCCGAGTGTCCTGAAGCGTCCGATCATCCTGAATGAGAAGAGCTTCCAGGTCGGCTATGATTCCGAGGAAATCAGTGTGTTCGTTCCGCAGGAACTGCGCCGCATCGCAGCCTCCAGCTGCAATGGCCAGTGTGCAAACTTCGACGGGTGCGGACGGGTCCGTGCCTGTGAAGGAGAGGAAGATTCACAGGATACGCAAAACTGAGGCTGTACGGCCTCTTTTTTGATACAATAGCGAAGATGACTAAAATAATGGTTGGTTTAAGCGGCGGCGTAGACAGCGCCGTTGCAGCATATTTACTGAAACAGCAGGGATACGATGTCACCTGTGCCTTCATGCGCAACTGGGATTCTCTGATCAATGATGACATCAGCGGAAACCCTGATCTTTCCAACCCTGTCTGTACACAGGAACAGGACTACAACGATGCGGCATCTGTCGCAAGGGCACTGGATCTGCCGCTTTTGCGAGTGGATTTCATCGAGGAATACTGGAATGATGTCTTTGCAAGATTCCTTGAGGAATACCGGAAAGGAAGAACACCGAACCCGGATATTCTGTGCAACCGTTACATCAAGTTTGATTCCTTCATGAAGTTCGGCAAGGAACATGGCTTTGATACCGTTGCCACAGGCCACTATGCAAAGCTTGGTGAAAGAAACGGAAAGCATGTTCTCATGAAGGCGGACGACCGGAACAAGGATCAGTCCTACTTCCTGTGCGAGATTCACCGGGATACCCTGGATCATGTCCTGTTTCCGCTTGGCTCCATTGACAAGCCGGAAGTCAGACGGATTGCCGAGGAACTGCATCTTTCCATTGCAAAGAAGAAGGACAGCACCGGCATCTGCTTCATCGGGGAACGGAAGTTCCGTGAATTCCTTTCCAACTATCTTCCCATGAAGCCGGGGAAGATCATTGATATTGCAGCACATGAGGTTGTCGGAGAGCACAAGGGTGTGCTCTATTACACCGTCGGACAGCGAAAGGGTCTTGATATCGGCGGGACCGGTCCTTACTACTGTGCAGGCAAGGATATCTATGCCAATGAACTGTATGTCACAGACCAGGCACACCAGGAATGGCTGGTGAGTGATTCCTGCCTTGTTTCAGGATTCAATACCCTGGCTGACTTTGATACGCCTTTGCATTGCATGGCAAAGTTCCGCTACCGTCAGCCGGACCAGGATGTGATCATTGAACGTCTCGATGATCATCAGATCAAGGTCGCATACCCGCAGGGCATCCGCAGTGTTACACCTGGCCAGGAGGCTGTGTTCTACAAGGATGATGCTGTGCTTGGCGGCGGTGAGATCGAACAGGTGTTTGTTCATGAGGAAGACCTGATGCAGAAGATCAGTGCGGAAGGGAAGAAACATGACTGAACAGCTGGTGGAACTGACCGGAAAGGTTGTTCATATTGTCTTCCGCAATGAAGAGACGCTGTACACCGTCATGAAGGTGAAGCTTCAGGATGCAAGTGAAAAAGGCATCACCATGACCGGCTTGATTCCGAACATTGAAACAGACATTCTCTACCATTTCTACGGGACATACAAGGAACATCCCAGATACGGGATGCAGTTTGCCGTGGCCAGCTTTGAACGGATTCTCCCGACGGAGGAGGAAGGCATCATCCGCTATTTCTCCGGCGTACAGTTTCCCGGCATCGGCAAGAAGACAGCAAAGAAGATCGTGGAGGTCCTTGGCAAGGATGCCATTGCAAGGATCAAGGAGAATCCGGATGTCCTGAAGGAATGCGGGCTTGCGGACGACAAGATCGAAACGATCAAGGAGGGCCTCGCCCAGGAGGAAGACGGTCTTGGGGATCTGGTGCAGTTTCTCAATGTACACGGCGTAGGCATGCGCAACCTGATGCGGCTGAACCGTGCATATGGCAAGGATGCGATGAAGAAAATCTCTGAGAATCCCTACCGGGTAATTGAAGAGTGCGATGGCTTTGGCTTCAGGACAGCAGATGCCATGGCCATGAGCCTGCACATCGAACCGGACGATCCAAGAAGACTCTACGCAGCACTTGTTTCCAAGTGCATGGACCTGTGTGTGAGAAACGGGGATTCCTATGTTCTGGAAGAGGAGCTGGAAGCACAGTTTGCCAAGGAAATGAGCGGCATTGACTGTGACTATGACCTGCTTCTCAACAAGGCTATGGAAAGAAGAACCCTGGTCCGTGAGGAAAACAGGATCTATCCTGTCACACAGTATGACAGTGAAACCTACATTGCATCCTTCCTGCGGAACTTTCCGTTTGTAAAGACGGATGACGTGGATGACGATCTTCTTGCAAAGTTCATGGTCAGTCTGCAGAAGGAGCTTGAGATCACCTACGATGAACAGCAGAAGGAAGCCATCACCGCTCTGTTTCATGATCCATTCCTGATCCTGACAGGAGGTCCGGGAACCGGCAAGACCACGGTCATCCAGGCCATGGTGCGTCTGTTTTCATCGATCTATTCCGGCAGTCAGGTTGTCTGTGCAGCGCCAACCGGAAGAGCAGCCAAGCGCATGGCGGAAATGACCGGCACGGATGCGGCAACGATCCATTCCTTGCTGAAATGGGATCTGGAAACCAATACCTTCGGTGTCAATGAACAGGAGCCGCTGGAAGCGGATGTCCTGATCATTGATGAGTTCTCCATGGTGGATACGTGGCTCTTTGCCAATCTGTTAAGAGCCTGCCGGAATGTGAAACGCATCTGCATCATCGGTGATGAAGACCAGCTTCCTTCCGTATCCCCGGGCTGTGTCCTGAGGGATCTGATCGCGTCAGAGAGATTCCCTTTGATTCGTCTGAACCATATCTACCGTCAGAAAGAAGGCTCTGATGTCATCACGCTTGCCCATCAGATTCATGAAGGGCATGTGGATTTCAGTGTCTTAACGCATGACGTACGCTTCTATCCTTGTCCGCTGACCCAGATCCGTGCCAATGTCATCAAGGTGGTACAGACTGCCGTGGAACGCGGCTATGACCTCAACGACATTCAGGTACTGTCTCCCATGTACAACGGAACCGCAGGCATCGACATGCTCAACAAGGACCTGCAGGATACATTCAATGCCAGGGAGCCGGGATGCCGGGAGATTCACAACGGCTGGCTGACCCTGAGAGAACATGACAAGATCCTGCAGCTCAAGAATCAGCCCGATGACGGGGTATACAACGGCGACATCGGTGTGCTGGAAGAGATCCTGGACAAGACGGAGACAGAGAATCATGAACCATGTGCTGTGGTCCGTTTTGATGATAACTATGTCGAATACACACCGGATACCTTCGGCAACATCACCCTGGCATACTGCATTTCCGTGCATAAGTCGCAGGGCAGTGAATATCCCATTGTCATTCTGCCTATGACAAATCAGTTCACGATCATGCTGCAGAGAAAGCTCATCTATACTGCAGTCACCCGTGCAAGACAGTCTTTGATCATCATCGGGGATGAGGATGCCTTCCAGAGGGCGGTCAGTGTCAAGGAAAGAAGAATCCGTCAGACAACCCTGGAACAGAGGCTGAAGAAACAGAAATCAAGCCGGGAAGTTAAAAAATTTTTTTGAGGATAATTAAAAATTATGAACATAAC
>OMUX01000171.1 GCA_900314345.1 uncultured Erysipelotrichaceae bacterium
GTACTGTTGCTGACCAACCAGGTATGGAATGTCCATCAGGAAAAGGGAGAAGAGGAAAAGGGGAAGAGTCTGTCCCTGAAGGAAGTCGTCAGGATCAAGGGTGTTCTGTACATCCTGACCGGCTTCTTCTGCTATTGCGCTCTGGAATCCACTTCCATGAACTGGGCAAGCACCTATCTTGTGGAAGTGAAGGGCATTGATCCGGAAACTGCCGCAGGCTTTGCGTCCCTGTTCTATATCGGCATCACGGTCGGAAGGTTTCTGAGCGGCTTCATCACAAACAGGCTGGGAGACCGGAACATGATCCGTCTTGGCACAGGCATTCTCTGTCTTGGAGTGGTTATGTTAGTGCTGCCGGTGCAGGCAGAAGTGATTGCATTGGCCGCATTCATCATCATCGGTCTTGGCTGTGCACCGATCTATCCATGCATCGTGCACAGCACACCGTATAACTTCGGCAATGAAAACAGCGGTGCCATCATCGGCATCCAGATGGCATGTGCCTATCTGGGAAGCACGTTCATGTCACCGTTGTTCGGTGTCCTTGGCAAGAACATCAGCTTTACGCTGCTTCCCTGGTATATCGGCTTCTTCATGGCTGTCATGATCTTCATGACAGAGAGTACGTTCAACATCACAGGAAAAAGGAAGGAGTGACTCACTCCTTCCAGAAGGAACTCTTCTTCAGATTCTCCAGGGATAATGGTCTGCTGTAGTAGTAGCCCTGGATGAGCTCGCCGCCGCAGCTTCTGACAAAGTCCAATTGTTCCTTGGTCTCTACACCTTCCGAGATGGTCTTCATATTCACGGAATGACACAGCTGGATCATTGCCTTCACAATCGTGTTGGCCTTTTCCTGGTTCTCTGCCGCTCTCATGAAGCCCATGTCAAGCTTTGCGGCATCCAGTGTATAGTCCTTCATGACGGTAATGGAAGAGACACCGCTGCCGAAGTCGTCCAGCCATACTTCATAGCCCATGTCACGGATACGCTGTACATCCTTGCGGATGCCTTCATTGTCGGCATAGGTGCTTTCCGTGATCTCCACTCGGATCGTACTTCTGCTGATCTGATGCTTTGTGACGATCTCGTCGATTTCCTTTGGGACATCGGTCACCGCAAAGTCAGAACGCGAGAAGTTCACGGAGACAAAGATGCTGTTCCGGTGTTCTTCACTCATTTCAGAGAGATTCACACACACCTGTTCCAGAATGGAGAAGTCCAGAAGATAGGATTCATAGGCATTCTCCAGAACCGGTACGAAGATGCCCGGGGACAATAATCCCTGATCAGGGATTATCCATCTTGCAAGGGCTTCATAGCCTGCACATTCCCCGGTCTTTGCATTCACAATGGGCTGGTAGTAGGGGATGATCTGTCTGTTGTCGAGTGCTGAGGTGAAGTTGTTCTGTACAAAGGCAACCTGTTCCCTCTGCTTGTCCAGTTCCTTGTTGTAATGCCGGATGAGCACTGCAGTCTGGCCACGCAATGAATCACAGGCATACTTTGCCATATCCATGTAATAGCGCACTTCCATGTTCACATCATCCCAGTCACGGGAATCATAGATGCCCACACGGATCACAACATGGAGCCTGTCCAGTGCCATGGCAAGGTTTTTCTGGATGCGCAGGATCCTTGCTTCATAGTCATCTGCTTCAGTGTAGAGGATGAACTGATCATCATTTCTCGCAACCGGGGTATCCGGGAACTCTTCCTTGAGAAGCTGTGCGATCTTCTTCAGGATCTTATCGCCGGTCTCAAAGCCGTACTGCTTGTTGATCTGCTGGAAGCGCTCAATGTCAAAGTGAAGCACTGCCCATTCCTTTGGAAACTCCATGTTTACAAGTTCATGGATGAAGGTGCTTCTTAACTGTGTGCTGGTCAGAGGATCCAGCATGCTGGTTTTGTCTGTGCCGTGCTGATCCATGTCTGCCGGAGTGAACTGTCTTCCAAGGATGGTTCCTTTTTCTGCCTTCTTGGCTTCATACAGACAGTCATCTGCCACGTTCATGCATGCCCGGATCTCCCGTTCACTGTGCATGATGCCATAGCTGTAGCCGATGGTGAGGGAGGATTCCATGCCTGTAGGATGCTTTTCACTGAAGGAATCACGGAAGGCATGCATTGCCTCAAGGAAGGAGGATACCTTCATGTCATGGGCAATGATGAGAAACTCATCACCGCCAAAACGATAGGCATATGCATTCTGTGGCAGTGTATCTTTCAGGGAACGGGCAAGATCCTTGAGGATCTCATCTCCTGCCATATGCCCGTGCTTGTCGTTGTATTCCTTGAAGTAGTCAAGGTCTGCCATGGCAATGCAGAGATCCTTTTCCACGTATTCCGGGAAGTCTTCCCTTAATGCTGTCCTGTTTCCAAGGCCGGTCAGTTCATCGGTTCTGTTTTCCCTGGCAAGGATCTCATTGATGGTCTTGAGCTTGTAGTCTGCCTGGAACTC
>OMUX01000169.1 GCA_900314345.1 uncultured Erysipelotrichaceae bacterium
CGGCTTCCTGACAGATGAAGGAAGAAAAGCAGACTGGAAGGTGATTGTGAAGACAACCGGCCTGCCCAATGCACAGCTTCTTGGCAGTGCCATAGGCATGAAGGTCATGGAGAAGGTTCCTTATGTTTATGGACTGGATCAGTGGCTTGGCACGGAACTGGATGCCAATGCATGTTCATATCTCAAGAACTTCGGTGCAGCAACTGCCTCCAACGGTGCGGTAGGCCTCTACCATATTGATCATCTGACCCCTGAGGCAAAGAAGCAGGGGGAATCCCTGATCAAGGATGATGCACAGGTATACATCATTGATGATGCGGAACTGAAGCGCGTGGAGGAAAGCTATCCCATCATCTGGAAGAACCCGAAGGCAAAGCCGAAGCTCTGCTTCATCGGCTGCCCGCATCTGACACTGCATGAGGCAGTATCCTGGGTTGATGCCATTGAAAAGGAACTGAAATCCGCAGGCAGGGACAAGGCTGCCATTCCGACGGTCATGACGACAGCACCTGGCGTTCTTAAGGAATTCAATAAGCTGCCGCAGGCAAAGAAGGCAAAGGATATGGGAATTGTGGTTTCCTATATCTGTCCGCTGATGTATATGGACAATCCGTTAAGCTCCGGCATCCCGGTCATTACGAATTCCAACAAACTCAGAACCTATACCACAGCCAGATTCTACCAGGATGAGAAGAGCCTGATGGCAGTCTGTGGAAAGGAGGCATGACATGCGTACATTCAAGGGAAGGGTTGTAGTCAAGGGCCATGCCGAAGCCAGGGCTCTGGTATCCCATGGTGGTTTCAATACCCTGGCAAGCTATCAGACAAGCTTCCTGACCGGTGACAAGACAGGAAAATGCGGAGATCAGAACAATCCTGACCTCTACAAGAAGCCGCTTGCCGGCACGGCATTGTGCCTGCCGCAGACCATCGGTTCCACCACAGGCGGAATGATCCTGTATACCGCTGCCTCCTATGGCAGACAGCCTGCCTGCATGCTCTTCAGCAAGCCGATCGATTCCCTGGCCGCGGCAGGGGCACTGTTAGCGGATATCTGGACGGACCAGAACATGCCGGTTGTCGACACCCTGGGCGATGAATTCCTGGATTTTGTGAAGACAGGCATGGACATCGTCGTTGAAGAAGACGGCACTGTTACCGTCAAGGACTGATCAAAGCAATATGAAAGGAAGCAGATGATCTCGTGCATGTATGCATGATTCACCTGCTTCCTTTTCAACTGTTTATTCAATCGGTTCCGTGCCTGGATTCAGTTCATTGTCAATGGCTGTGGATGCCACATACCAGCTGCCGTTGAGCTCATGCATGGTCAGCTGATAGCCTACATGCCAGGTTCTGCTGTAGTCGCCGCCGTCTGCGAAGTAATCAAAGACGACGTGTGCCACTGCCGTATCCTCTGACTGGGATGTGATGGCAATGACATCCTGGTTGGAGAATTCATAGACGGAGTGGGGATAGAACCAGTAGTTGGGCAGGGAGCTGTAGCGGTAGTACCAGCCTGCGGAAGGATCTGCATAGGCAGCGACTGCACCTAAGGAGACATCCTGGGCAGGGAAGGCAGCCATGGCTGTTGCGGCATCGATGATCGTCTGTTTCAGATTCTCATCATCAATGCTTTCACCGACCAGCAGATCCTCACTGATGACATCCTTGACCACAGAGAGTTCATTTCCGCTTTCATCCTGCAGCGCGGGTTCATCCAGCAGACCGTCCAGTTCATAGATATCCACAACCGGTACATAGGAATCATCATTCATCTGCCGGAAATTGGATGCCAGGACATCGCTTTCCACGATCCGGCTGCTGTCTACCGGACTGCCGCCGGCATAGATCGTCATGCCCTTGGGGACTTCGATCCGCACAGACCTTGAACCATGCAGAGGAATGACCGGCACATAACCGTCGCCGCTCTGCACCAGATCCACCATGACAAGGTTCTCGCTTCCGTTGTTCAGCACGTACTGCGGATGTTCATCGCTGTAATTGTCTGTTTCAATCCAGGTCAGATCCGCTGCATCACCAAGCTTGTCCTTCAGTGCGTTCTCGTAGGATTCCTGTGAATCAATGACGGTGTCGTTTGCCTTCCAGCTGTCATAGAGTCCGTCATAGTTTCCCTGTGCAAGACGCTCTGTCAGCTGCTGCATGGCCATGGCTGCCTTGTCAGCAGGCTCTTCCGGCGCGTTGAAGTCCTGCTTTGAAATCCAGAATCTTCCTGCCGCAAAGCCGCCCACGGCAACGATCAGAAGGGTGATGACGGCATTGACAGGCTTGATCTTCTTAGCCATTCTTCCGTCCTCCCTTCCTGACCAGGATCGCATCCGGGAGATACCGGCTGCCGTCCATGGATGTTGTATAGTTCACGTACTTTCCAAGATACATCATGGCAGAGGAATTACCGCCGTCCAGGTTTCCCGCTTCCACGGCACCATAATCCTGCATGATGTCGATGACATCCTCATACTTGCATCCCCAGGAGGAAGGACCGCGGCCGTCAACGACCAGGAACAGCATCGTTCCGTCTTCCTTCATGCCGACTGCTGTGCGGGGATTCGTGATGTTCAGGGATCCGCCGTCTGCCGAAGTATATACAACCTGGCCATTGTGAATGAAGGTCGGCCCGAAGGTGATCGCTTCCTCAACGCCCATATCCAGCAATGCCTCAGCACTGGTGGTTGTGGCGATCAGCCGGTGGTCCGCCGTGAAGGCAATGACTGCGGAATAGCCGCCCTGGACAATCCTTCCGTTCATGATGACGATGCCTGCCGGCTGTGAACCATCACCGAAGCCGCCGACATCAATGAAGCCGCCGGCATTGATTCCTGCAACAGCATCATAGTATTCCAGATATTCCGGAAGTGTAGGTCCGGCAAGACCCTGGCTCATTCCCGGATTCAGGGCGATGAAGACGTCTGCAGGATCATCGATGACCATCATGTATCCTTCATATGTCGGACCGTAGATGTGCTCGATATGGATGCCATCGCCGTTGGGAT
>OMUX01000078.1 GCA_900314345.1 uncultured Erysipelotrichaceae bacterium
AACTATGAAGAAGAAAAACAGAGTCAGGAAAGCTCAGGAGTTCCAGAAGCTGATCCATTCCGGAAAGAAGTACTCCAACGGCTCCTATGTCATATACTGCATGCCAAAGGCTGATGCACAGGCAAGGATCGGCATCACGCTGGCCAAGAAGATCGGCCATGCCGTGGACCGCAACCACATCAAGCGACAGGTCAGGATGATGTGCCAGGACCTTGTGGACTTTGATGCATGCCCCATGGACTGCATCATCATCGTGCGTTTCGGGTACAAGGATCATGACTATGCGTCCAACAAATTGTACTTGGAAAAACTATTGTCTAAAGCTACAATGTTGTAGTCCGTATTAATATAAGGAGAATATATGAAGTCCTCAACTAAGAAAGTACTTGCACTGGCTGCGGTTGTCTGCGTGGCTGTGCTGATGTCCGGATGCTCAGTGCCGATGGAAACCGACGCTGCCGGCAACAAGGTTGTCAAGCAGATCTACATGGAAACAACGTTCACGGAAACCATGAATTCCGAGAACTGGTTCTCTGCAATCTTCGTCTGGCCGATGGCGCAGATGATCAACAGGATGGCTCCGGCAATCGGTGTGGCAGGTGCCATTGCCGTTCTTACCATCCTGGTCAATGCAATCCTGCTGGTCTTCACGCTGAAGTCCCAGGTCAGCATGCAGCAGATGCAGCTGATGCAGCCGGAGATGGAGAAGATCCAGCGCAAATATGAAGGCAAGGATGACGATGCCTCCAAGATGCGCATGGCACAGGAAATGCAGACCCTGTACGGCAAGTACAATGTCAATCCGATGACCGCCATGCTCATTCAGTTCATCCAGTTTCCGATCATCATTGCCATGTATCAGGCAGTACAGCGTGCAAGTGCCGTGCATACCGGAACATTCATGGGTCTGAGTCTTGAAACAACGATCTGGACCGGAATCAAGGCAGGGCAGTGGCTGTACATTCTCATCTTTGCCATCATGGGCGTCCTGCAGTATCTTTCCATGATGATTCCTCAGAAGCTCAGCAAGAAGAAGGCAGAAGAGGAAGCTGCCAAGCATCACAAGCGCGTGGAAAAGAGCGCTAATGATACACAGCAGAAGTTCATGCAGTACTACATGCTGATCATGATTCTGGTATTCGGTCTGATGTGGCCGGCTGCCATGTCCGTATACTGGTCCATCTATTCCCTTGTCAATATCGTCAAGACCTTGCTTGTTCAGAAGATCATTGATAAACAGAATGCGAAGGGGGCTAAGTAATACGCATGAACTATACAGCTAAGACATTGGATGAAGCACTTGCACAGGCATGTGATGATCTTGCATGTGCACTGGAGGAACTCGAATATACGGTCATCGAGGAATCCAAGGGACTGCTTGGATTAGGTGCCAGCGTCACCATTGATGCGGCAAGGAAGGAAGCAGAAGTTCCTGTTGAAGAGCCTGCTGCAGAAGAGATTCCTGTTGAAGAGCCTGCTGCAGAAGAGACGGATGACGGCTTCTCCATGGAAGATGTCAAGGAGTTCCTGTTTGATTACCTGGGAAATTACTTCATGGGAATTGATCAGGATCTCGAATGTGCCATTGAGGAGAAGGATGGCGGTTTTGTCGTCAATCTCAACGCAGAGAACAATGCCGTTCTGATCGGCAAGCAGGGCAGCACACTGGCAGCGTTCAATACCGTTGTAAAGGGTGCCGTGAATGCAAAGTTCCACAAGCACATTGATGTACTGGTAGATGTCAACCGTTACAAGGAAGAGCGCTACCGCAAGATCACATCCATGGCAAGACGCACTGCAAAGCAGGTACAGCGTTCCCATGTTGATGCTGAGCTTGATCCGATGCCCAATGATGAGCGCAAGGCAATCCATAAGGCACTGAGCACATGGCACAACATCAAGACAGAATCTGAAGGTGACGGCAAGGACAGACATGTCTGCATCAAGTATGTCGCAGATGAAGAGCCTGCTGAACCGGAAGCTGAAGAAACAGCAGCTGAATGATAGTCACCGCCACAATGGCGGTGATTTTCTTATCCTCGTTTATTTAAAAACACGCTGACCATACAACCAGCGTGTTCTTTCATATGCATATGTTAACTGATAATGCTTACAGCTGTGCAGTTCCCTTGCAGTATGTCTGTTCCACGGAATAATCATCATTCAGTACAACAAGATCTGCATCATATCCTGCACAGATCTTTCCAAGGTGATCATCCAGTCCCAGAAGCTCTGCCGGATTGATGGTGCAGCTGTTGAGTGCTGCATCAAACGGAACCAGCGCTCTTGTGACAAGATTCCTGAGACCATCATTGATATGCATCGTGGATCCGGCAAGATTCTTTTCCTTTACCAGATGTGCACTTCCATCCTGATAGATTTCAATCTCCTGACCACCGAATTCAAAACGGTCGCCAGGCTTGAATCCCTTTGCCATCAAGGCATCACTGATCATGATTCCACGATTTTTTCCTTTGCTGGTAAAGAAGATATTCAAGGCTTCCGGTGTGGAATGATTGCAGTCGCAGATCACTTCACTGTAAAGATCATGAAGACGCAATGCCAGTCCTGTGACACCATTCTTCCTGTGATTAAACGGAGACTGTGCATTATAGGTATGCGTGACACATCTTGCACCGTTTGCCACAGCAAGAATTGCCTGATCATAGGTGGCATCACTGTGTCCGATGGACACAACAACACCATGTTCACTGCAGTATCTTGTCAATGCATAGCCCTCATCATGTTCCGGAGCAAGGGTAATGTACCGGATCAGACCGCCAGCTGCTTCCTGATACTCCTTGAATTCCTCCACGGAAGGAGGAACGATTGCACTGGCTGGCTGTGCTCCTTTGTACTTCATATCAAGGTAAGGACCCTCAAAATGAATGCCAAGGATATCCGCACCGTCTCTTCCTGCCTGATATTCCTTCTTTACATCCGCAACATTCCTGACTGCCTTCAGCAGCACTGGCTTCTGGTCTGTGATGGTTGTGGAAAGAAAACCTGTGACACCCTCGGAAGTGATCTTCCTTGCCCAGTTTCTCAAGCCTTCCGGCTGCGCATAGTTGGTATCGTAGCCATAGGCACCATGGCAATGCACATCAATGAATCCCGGCACAATCCGCAGATCCCCGTAATCCTTGTCAGGAGTTTCTGCATTCCATGCAAGTATCTGCATGATCCTGCCGTTTTCAATTTTCAGTTCTGCCGGTATGAAATCACCGCAGATCCATACACGCTTGCTTTGGATATACATATTTCGCTGCCTCAATAACAATATCAGTCTCTTTCCTTTATATATAGACGGATCGTATGTGCCAGGGTTTCTCCCTTTCTGACGATCGGCTTTTCCAGAACCTCTTCTTCATTAATTCCATCCGGTCTGTATTCCGGTTCAAAGCAGATGGCAGAATGGGGAACCATGTCATGGTGATGCTTGCCGTTTGTCTCTGACAGGAAGTTTGCTGTATATACATGCATTCCAGGGAAGTCAGACCATACGGACATCTCCAGTTTTTTTCCCGCAATAACGGAGAATTCTCTCATTCCTGTCCCGTTTACTGCAAAGTGATGATCATATCCATGGCACTGTCTGAGCTGTGCATCATCCGTCTGGATATCCTTTCCAACAGCTTTGAAAGTCCGGAAGTCAAACGGTGTATTTTCAACAGGCTTGTTTACCGCAAGGGATACACCGTCCGCATCATTTTCCGCATAGGCATCCGCATGGATCATGAGCTGCTGATCCAGAACGGAGTCTTCATCACATCCGTCAATATTGTAGTAGTTATGGTTTGTAAAGGCAAAGATCGTATCCTGATCCTGTGCAGTTCCTTCCGCCTTGATCTCTACACCATCTTTGTGAAGAATATAGCTGATCTTCACAAGAAGATTACCTGGATATCCTTCTTCCATATTCCTGGACAAACGTGTATAGACAATACTGCTTTCACTTTCTTCTGCTTCAAACATCCTGCGGTCGAATCCAATGCCTCCATGCAGGTTATTCTTTCCACAGTCATTGACTGTGATATGGTATGTCTTCCCGTTTAATGCAAAGGAAGCATTTCTGATCCTGTTGGCTGTTCTTCCGATGGAACCTCCAAGATGAGAATCATGCTGATCACGATACCCTTCATAGCTGTCAAACCCCTTGAGGATATCAATGCCTGTTTTCTTATCAATAATGGAGACACAGGCAGCTCCGAAATCCGTGGTTTTAAGAATCAGGTTTTCATTCTCCAGTGTGTACAGGTAAACAGGTCCGTTCTTCTGATCCGTTCCAAACAGTTCCTTCATTGTGCTTTTCCCCCTCAATTGTTTTCCACATTCATTATGACTGTTTCCATCCAAATTGACGAGTACCGGCATGTGTGTTTTTTCCTTTTTCAACAGTATATCCACATTTTCAAAACAATGTTTATCCACAATTGTGGAAAACTGTGGAAATCTTGTTATCTACGATATTCATGCGGTTTTTCATTGTTGATTACATGTTAATTACTTCTTTACATTTCCACTTTTTCAACATTATCAACACTTTTCCACCTGTGGGTGGATTACTCCACATTTTTCTCCACTTCAAAATATGTGGAAAACTGTGGAAAAGTGGAAAACATACTTATAATTACAGCAAATTTAACATTTTGTTGATTGTGGACAATTTTTTTATTCACATTTTTCATGTTTTATTTA
>OMUX01000193.1 GCA_900314345.1 uncultured Erysipelotrichaceae bacterium
GGGTATTGGGTCCCATGTATACCGCGCCAACCGCAACATTGTCTTCCTTCAGTGCCTTGACACTTTCAATGGTATCCTCAACACCTTCTGCATTGGCATATTCTCTTAAGAAGATACTTCCTTCCTTGGCCGGCATCTTCTGGGAATCATCCGGATTGGCATCCGTCATGACAAGCATGATCCTTCTGGCTTCCTGGCCGCCCTTGCGCATCAGATGATGCACCAGATTCAATGCCAGTCCATCTCTGTTCCAGCCTGCCGCAAAATAGCGGAAGATCCTGCGGCAGTCATGTTCATCATAGTCTTTCAGAATCTGCAGCACTGTATAGCCACGCAGGCTGTGAAAGGCAGTAACCTTCACCGGAATATGGTTGGCTGTCAGACTTTCCGCAAGGATATATGCCTGGGCAGCAATCTTCTCCTGATTGCGCATTCGGGAAGAAGAAGCATCCAGCAGAAGATCCACGGTCAGATGATTCTCCACGGTATCTCCCGGCCGTTCAAACACATAGGGATCATATACAACACCAAGACGCCATGCTTTCTCCGGCTGCAGGCTTCCGGCCTTTGCCTTTTCCGGCAGCGGCTGCATGTACGTTGCAAGCAAGGTATTCAGTTCTGCACTCAGCTTCCTTATGCTGGAGGCGATCAGAATGCTTTCCTGGTTGAGATAGGCAAGGTTGAACTCATTCTGTTTCTGCGTCTGTTCGGCAATATCCTGCAGTTCCCTGGTTCTTGCCTTGCCTTTCAGCTCATGTCCCTTTGTCACCCACAGGCGGCAGTCTTCATGATTGCCCTTGCAGAGATCATTCTCCAGGACTGCCATCTCCTTTTCATTGAGACAGCATTTGCCAAAGCATCCTTCAATATAATCCCTGTCTGCGTCGCTTTTCTCCAGCACGGTATTGGAACGCATGCCATTGGTCTTTCCTTCTTTTGAACCGCCTTCATCACCGAAGTCATTCCGCAATAACAGGGAGTCTGTCTGATGCACTTCATGGCGCATGGTGCGGTCCAGAAGGTCCTTCAAAGGACCGGAGGCTCTCATCGGCGGCCGTTCCCCGCTGAGGTTGAAGTTGCTGAAATGAAAGTCATTGATCAGGATATCCTGCAGGCCGCTGATGCATTCATCTGTTCTTTCCTTCAGATCCAGATCTGCATGCGTGTCTGTATATTCCAGATCCCCGGCAAGCTTTCTTGCCTTTGGTGTCAGGAACGGATCCTTCCTTCCCAGAACCCTGCACCAGCGGACATTCTGCTGTTCCAGCAATGTAGTGTCGGAAAGCATCTGCTGTTGTCTTGAAAGAGTTCCGGCCTGGCGGAAGAAGGCATTGGCATGTTCTTTCCGTAATTGTGTGAGGACAGGCCGTTCCTTCACTTCCTTTTCGTAGAGATAGTTTTCAAGCGCCAGCCAGACAACACCATCAAAGGTGGAAGCTTTTCTGCTTCCACTGTAGCTTGCATAGAATGTGCGCATCTGATCCTGGTCCAGGTATTTCATGGACAGGCCGATGATCATGTTGAAATAGAAATCAGCAGAACCATCCGGCAGGAAGGCCATGAAGGGAGGCTGTTCGCCATACCTTCCGCAGGCATTCCAGACCATGTTCAGTGCACGTCTTTGCTGGGGATTGTAGTGACGCTCGATCATAGTCAGCCTCAGTTTCCAAAGACTGTCCTGTTGTCCAGATCCGCTGGGATCCTTGCATGGATGGCATCCTGCACAAGGCTTCTTTCATACGGATCAAAGGACTTGTTGGCAATGCACATATCAAGTGCCTCGCCGCTTTTCAGGCCATGTTTCACAAGACGGATGGAATCAAGCAGACCTCTGAGGTCAACGCTTCTTTCCGAGATATCCGCATGTTCCGCCTTTTTCTGCAGATCATAGAACAATGCCACAAACTGGTCCCTGATCTGCGGCTTCATATCAGGGAACTTGTCCGTGATCAGCTTTGTCAGATCATCCTTTGCAATGACAGGCATATCCAGCACGGCAAACCTGGAGCACAGTGCTTCATTGAGATCACGTGTTCCTGCATAGCCATAGTTCATCGTGCCGATGAAGCGGCAGGAAGGATCCACATTGATCTTCTCATAGCCAGGCACATCGATGATGTGGCGGAAGTCCAGCGTGGCATGGAGCACAGCCAGTGCTTCATTCTTTGCCATGTTGATCTCATCCAGCACACCGAAGCCCCCGTGCTTTGCACACTGATACACAGGCCCTGGCCTGAAGCTTACCTTGTTTCCGTCATAGGTATCCGTGCCGATCAGATATGCCGCATCCACGTTGATGTGGAAGCTGACATCCCACTCCGGTCTTCCAAGCACATAGGCAAGATTCTCGGCAAGCACGTTCTTGCCGGTTGCCTTGGGTCCTGCAAGCAGGAGGTTCTCCCCTGCAAGCAGCGCAGCCAGTGCACGGTTCCATACCTCAGTTCCGTAATAGGTATATTCAGGAACGGGGATCCGGTCCTTGTATTCTTCTTCTACAGAAGCAGAAGCACGAAAACTCTCTGCTTCCCTGATCAGCTGTTCACTGACACCGACCTTCTTCAGAACCTCATTGGGATCCATCTGCTTCTGCCCTCTTTCCTTACTGATAGTCCATGACCAGGAACATCGGCTTGATCAGGACGATTTCGTCGTATTCCTTCTGGGATACGGTAACGGTATTGTTCATCTTCTTCAGTTCATTCTTCATGACAACATAGGCATCCTTTGCCGTCTCAGCACGGCCTTGCTTGAGGATGCGGATCATGCGGTCAATGACAACCGGATGAGCATACTGCGCCGGCACCGGGAAATTGTCATAGCCTGCAATATTGCGCTGGCTTGCGGCAAGAGCTTCCTGCCATTCCTCTTCCGCCTGCTGTTTGTTGTACTTGCCGGTCGGAATGACACGCGTTGCCATGATGGAGAAGATGATGGCAATGGCAAACAACACCATGTAGATGGAACGGTCGCCGGCACCCTTGACTGCACCATAGACACCAACAACTGCAAGGGCAATGGCCAGCAACATGATGACAATGGCTACCCTGCGGTATGTCGGATTGATCCTTTCAATCGTACGCTTCTGCTTTGCCTTGGAGGCCAGTGCCTCATACACAGCAGGTCTGACCTGCAGCTCTTCCTTGCACTCTTCCAGGTAGTCAATTTCCTTCTGCACCTTAGCCGGGATCTTCTTGAGATACTTTCTCTGTTCTTCCTCCTCAGCCTTGCGCAGCTTCTTCTCTGCTTCCTCGGAATGCAGCGGAACATTGGGATGTGCCTTGTGGAATTCATCCATCAGCATATCCACATTGAATTCATACTTGAAGTTGCACTTCCTGACTTCACCGCTCTTGAGCTTCACGGCAAGATAAGCCATGGATCCGAAGATTCCCTTGCCGGTGAATCCGCCCTTGGACATGGCAACGATCTTGTAGATCCTGTCAATGTCCTCATACATGACATAGTACTTTCTGTCGATATAAAAACTGTTGAGGTACATGGCTTTCCTGCCAAGTCCGCATGGTCCGAACTTCACGCACTTGGCCTTGTCCGCCTTGACCTCTTCCCTGCTCATTTCATGAATGCCGACGCATTTTGTCATAGATAACTGCCCTCTTTCAGATCATGATTACGTTCTTTGCTATTCTACCATTCATGCACATTGTCTGCATGAATCCTGACCAAAACATAAGGCGGAGGGATGAGACCCATCCTTCCGCCTTGGTGATTCATAGGTTGTTAGTGAAGATTAAGCCTTCTTGTAGGAGTGCTCAACTTCAACATGAACACCGCTGATCTTCTTGAGTGTGCTCAGGAAGTAAGCCAGGCATCCAACTGCGAAGATCAGACCTACAGGGTAAGCAACTGCATAGTTGTTCTTGAGAGCCGGGATGAGACCAAGGCACTCAGGAGCGCACATGAAGTATGTCATTGTAACTGCAGCCATGAATGTTGCAGGAACTGCACATACCCAGTAGTTCTTCTTCTCTCTTGCGAGTAAGTTAGCACCGCACCAGAGAACCAGCATAGCCAGTGTCTGGTTGGACCAGGAGAAGTATCTCCAGATGACTGCATAGGAGAACAGACCGAAGGACTGACCATAGCCGAGGAATGCGCCGACACCCAGGACCGGAATGCAGAGCTTCAGACGGTTCTGCCAGTTCTGCTGATCGATGTGGAACCAGTCAGCAATTGTCAGACGAGCAGAACGGAATGCTGTATCGCCGGAAGTAATCGGGCAGATAGCAACACCGAGGATACCAAGAACGACACCAACAGAACCCATTGTGGTCTTGCAGACGTTGTAGATTGCTGCAGACTGGCCAGCCTTGAGAGCCTCAGCCAGACCGGAGTTGACAACCATGCCAGCCTCATTGACTGTGTTTGTAGCAGCATACAGGGAGCATCCTGCAGCAGCCCAGATCAGAGCGATGATGCCTTCAGCAACCATTGCACCGTAGAATACGAAGTGACCCTGCTTCTCAGACTTCAGGCAGCGAGCCATCAGCGGAGACTGTGTGGAATGGAATCCGGAGCAAGCGCCGCAGGCAACTGTGATGAACATGAAGCTCCAGATAGGAGTTCCAGCCGGATGCATGTTGTAGAAGTTGCTGAAGAGCTCAGGGATTTCATAGCCCTTTGCGAAGATACCGATGATGACACCGATAGCCATGATGATCAGGCACATGCCGAATACCGGGTAGATCTTGCCGATGATGGCATCGATGGATACGAATGTAGCGATTAAGTAGTAAGTCAGGATGATTGTCAGCCAGAAGACGCTGTTGGTTGTGATGCCTGCAGCACCGGACTCCTTGGCCAGCTCAACGAACAGACCAGCAGGTCCGACTGCGAACACGGTACCAACCATGATCAGCAGGATGACAGAGAAGACTCTCATGATGGACTGCATTGTGTGGCCCAGGTAGACACCTGTGATCTCAGCAATGGACTTGCCATCGTTTCTCTCGGAGAGCATTCCGGAGAAGTAGTCATGGACACCGCCGGCGAAGATTGTACCGAACGTGATCCAAAGGAATACGGACGGTCCCCACAGAGCACCCTGCAGTGCGCCGAAGATCGGTCCCAGACCAGCAATGTTCAGCAGCTGGACAAGGAACAGCTTCCACTGAGGCATGACGACATAGTCGACACCATCATTGATCGCAACAGCCGGTGTTTCACGGTCATCCGGTCCGAATGTGTTGTCTACCAGTTTGCCGTATGTGAAGTAACCGGCAATCAGAATGATGAGACATACAAAGAACGTTACCATAAATTTTGATTTCCCCTTTCATTGGCCTGGTCTTA
>OMUX01000168.1 GCA_900314345.1 uncultured Erysipelotrichaceae bacterium
ATCCGTTCCGGCATCCAGGCTGTGGATCCCGGACAGACGGAAGCCGCAAGATCCCTTGGCATGTCCAACAGCCAGACGATGATGTCGGTTGTCCTGCCTCAGGCAATCAAGAATGCCTTCCCGGCCATCGGCAATGAACTGATCGTCAATATCAAGGACTCTTCCGTGCTCATGATCATTTCCATTTCCGAGCTCATGTTCCAGGCAAAGTCCATTGCCGGCAGTACGTTCCTGTTCTCAGAGACATACTTCATTGCCGCAATGATCTATCTTGTTCTGACAACGATTGCCACCCTGCTTCTCAACGTGATTGAAAAGCGCATGAACCGTACCACGGTATCACTGCCGCAGTCTGATACAGACCCCAGCAACATGACGCTTGCAAGAAGGAAAGGGAAATAAGCCATGGCATTCGTAGAAATCAAGGACATTCACAAGAGCTTCGGTGCCCTGGAGGTGCTCAAGGGTGTCAGCTTCAATGTGGATGAAGGAGAAGTTGTTACCCTGATCGGCAAGTCCGGCAGCGGCAAGTCCACCCTGCTGCGCTGCATCAACCTGCTGGAGGAGCCGGATTCCGGCAGTATTACGGTCTTCAATGAAGATGTTCTTCACACAAAGAATGTCAATGCATACCGTGCCAAGGTCGGCATGTGCTTCCAGCAGTTCAACCTCTTCAGCAACATGAATGTTCTGAACAACTGTGTGAAGCCGCAGATGAAAGTGCTTCATACAGACCGCAAGGCTGCGGAGGAAAAAGCATACCGTCTTCTGGATCAGGTCGGCATGAAGCAGTTTGCCAATGCCGATGTCAGAACATTGTCCGGCGGCCAGAAGCAGCGTGTTGCCATTGCCCGTGCCCTGTGCATGGATCCAAAGCTCATGCTGTTTGATGAACCGACTTCTGCACTGGATCCGGAAATGGTCGGTGAAGTGCTCAATGTCATGAAGCAGCTTGCAAGCTCCGGCCTGACGATGATCATCGTCACCCATGAGATGAGCTTTGCCAAGGATGTCAGCGACAGGATCGTCTTCATGGACCAGGGCAGGATTGAAGAAGAAGGAACGCCGGACCAGCTGTTCAATCATCCGCAGTCCGCACGTACCAGGGAATTCCTCGCCGCCTTCAGCGCAAGATAAATCAAAAGACCTGCATGCACTCAGAAACAATTCTGAATGTACATGCAGGTTTTCCTTTGCCCTAGAAGAAGCAGATCCTGTCCCAGTCCCTGAGGTTCACCGCTTCGACGGTCTTTTCCGGATCAAGGCATCTTCCGTCCATCGTGCAGACAAGCGTCTCTTCATCGATTACCATCTTCTCTGACAGTTCATTGGCAAGAAGCTCTCTGCAAAGATCCTTTGCTTCTTTCACCTTGAGGCATGTGCTGAAGGACAGTTCCATTGTCTTCTGCATCACCGGCACAAATAACAGCACACGGACTTCATCCTTTGCTTTCGACATGATGCACTCTCCTTTGTCTTCCTCTTGAGACATAGACACCGGTATGCGGCTTCAGTTCACTCCTGTCCTTGGGATAGAAGAGATTCTGTTCTGCAAGACCGCTGCCGACAAACAGGACGTCAGTGAACAACGGATCGTTCTTGAGCCGGTAGTCCTGATACATCCGGTATGTCAGGATCACAACACCGTCCGCAGAATCTTCCAGCTCTTTCTCCGACGGAAGATACAGACACGGGCTGTCCATGGATGAGTAAATCGTTCTCATTTCATCCAGCTCCTCTTCATACATTGCCATGACGACCAGGTTCCTTCCTTCCGGCTTCATGACCCATTCATAGCTCTGCATGTCCATGCCGATGGGAATGCCTTCCTTCGGGCAGGACTTCCAGTCCAGGAAATCGGGAATGCTGGGGAAGGAATGTACCTTCTCTCCTGCATGTTTTGCACATAGAGCATGCATGTCTTCCTTTGATGCAGCGGCATACATGACATCATGGATGCCCTTCCTGCTGAACTTTCCGGCATGCGGTTCACGTATGGCATGCTTGACGGGCTTTTCAAAGATGGCCGAAAGATCCTGGGGATTCTCATTGTGAAGAGCAAGCCTTGCACTGACAAGACTCAGATCCTTGTAGGGAACTGCATTGGCATTGCTGGCCATGAAGAACACACGGATCCTGTGCTGTTCGCCCTTCTCCAGCCACCAGTGGAACATCGCCTTGTCTTCATCGGATACGGCAAGGAAATGGCTGAGATCCGTGATGATGATGTTCATGATTCCCTTGCGTGATTCATTTCTGCTGCGTTCTTCCAGAAGCCGGATGCGTTCCTGGCTGTCGCTTTCCATGACTTCACAGACATTCCTGTGCAGCATGAAGTCAGCAGAATCCATGCGTACATCATTGATGACATAGACCTCATCCTCTGCATTCAGGGATGAAAGCACGGCATACAGCAGACTGTTGAGGAACTGCAGCTTTTCCTTGCGGTCGTTGGTGAATGAAGCAAGATGCTGAAGACCTGCATCATGAATACTGACGTACGGCTGCAGCTTGTTCTGGTAGTCATCCATCTGAAGGAAGACTCCCGGATCCAGTTCACTGATCCGTTGTTCCTGAAGCATCGGCAGCCAGAGCTTCATGGCAGTGCCAGGCATCTTTTCGGAAAGCTTCATGATGTTGTTTACCGTATGGAAGGCCTGGGTCATGCCTTTGGCACTGATTGCCTTTGCATCAAGACGGGATCCGTTGAGACCGATCAGCGCAGCTTCCTTCTTCTTTCCTTCCTTGCCGCTTGCATACGGACAATAGGCATGGGTGAGAAGATCATCACACAGCAGATAATATTCCCCTGCTCTGTGAATGTAGGACGCATCCGGCACATGGATCATTTCGTTGGAATCCTGCTTGGAGGAGACCTTCATGCAGATCTTGAAGTGGGTATTCGCCCAGATCTGATCATCGACGACACCGCTTGGCTTCTGGGTGGCAAGGATCATGTGAATGCCAAGGCTTCTTCCGACTCTTGCAATGGAGATCAGCTCCTTCATGAACTCCGGCTCTTCTTTCTTAAGCTCGGCAAATTCATCCACGATGATGACCAGGGAAGCAAGCTCGGGAAGACCGGATTCCTTCTTCCATGCCTGCTTGTAGTCATAGAGATTGGATACAGGATGCTTCAGGTATGTTCCCATCTGCTGAAACAGGGATTCCCTTCGCAGGCATTCATTCTTGAAGGAGACAAGGGCACGTTCCATGCCGCTTGGCTGAAGGTTGCTCAGAACACCTGCCATATGGGGAATCTCATACGTTTCATTGGAGAACAGGGCTGTGGCACCGCCGCCCTTGAAGTCGATCATGACAAACTGCACATCCCTTGGACTGTATTCGGTGATCAGCCCAAGCACCAGGGTGATGATCAGTTCTGATTTTCCGGATCCGGTGGTACCGGCAATCAGGCCATGGGGACCATGCCCCTTTTCATCCAGATCCAGATACACCATTTCTCCGCGGTCGCTGAAGCCAAGGGGCATTCTCAGTTCACGGGAATTATGATGACTGATCCAGTTTGCCCGCAAAGGCAGTTCATCCGCATTGCCTGCATCATAGCTGTCCAGGAATGTCGGATAGCGGTTGACATTCACCATGTCCTTTTCCAGATGGAAATCGTTGAGACGATGAAAGAACAGCATCGGATCATCGGTATGGAAGTTGTCCGCATGGAAGCTGCGGAAGTACGACATGGACTGCATGCTGCCTTCCATATGCTCGGTATCGAAATGCAGTTCCAGACTGCGCTGTGTTCCATCATCCATGTCGTAGACAAGGATCGGATTCACCGGTGCAAACAACGGTGTCAGCAGGGCGATCCTGGAATACAGAAGAACGGCCTGTGGCTGTTCCTGTTCCAGACAGAGCAATACTTCCCTGGCCTGTGCTTCACTGGAAGCCAGAGTTCTTGTTCCATCATTTGCCATGCACTGCGGGATCATGCGCAGCCATGGATTTGCATCAAAGAACGACTCTTCAACAAGTACGACAAGACGCACCTGGTGTGGTCCGTACTAG
>OMUX01000166.1 GCA_900314345.1 uncultured Erysipelotrichaceae bacterium
GAAGAGGAACAGCTGGAACGGCTTGCCTATATCGATCAGCTGGTGCTGATACCCAACCGCACCAGCCTGATGGAAAACATCAGTGCCCTGGAGGATAATGATTCCTACACGATGTTCTTCATGGATGTGGACGATCTCAAGATGGCCAATGATCAGTATGGCCATGAGAATGGTGATGAGCTTCTGAAGAATGTCGGCAGGATCCTGCATGATGCCTTCGGATACAAGCAGGGATTCTACGGAAGATACGGCGGCGATGAGTTTGTGGCATGCATTATGGATGAAACACAGGCACAACAGTTTGAAAACGACTTCAATGAGCAGGTCCTGAAGTTCAATGCAGAACACCCTGACCGGCAGATTCACATCGCCATGGGAAGAGCGGATCATTCATCCGGCAGTACAGTGAAAGCCATGGATGTCCTGCATCAGGCGGATGAAAGCATGTATCAGGACAAGGCAAGACAGAAGGGAAAGGATGCCATCAGATGATGCTGCTGCACAGGAGGAAGGATCCGCAGGAACAGCTTCAGCAATCGCTGCAGCGGCAGAAGACATGGCTTGAAAAGCTTCTTGCAAGATTCCGCCCGGGACAGATCCTTGCCTTGAGCTTTCTCATTGTCATCCTGATCGGTGCGCTTCTTCTCTCCATGCCTTTTGCCAATCAGAACGGCGGAAAGACATTCCTGGATCATCTGTTCACGGCTGTGTCCGCAGTCTGTGTGACCGGTCTTTCGACGGTGACTGTGGCAGAGCAGTATACCCTGTTCGGCAAGATCGTGATGATCTTCCTGATGGAGATCGGGGGTCTTGGCTTGATGATGTTCGTGGCACTTGTCATGATGCTCAACCGGCAGAAGATGTCCATGCAGGAAAAACGCATGTTTGCCACAGCCTCCGGCAAGGCCGGCTATGATAATGTGCCGCATTATATCAAGCGTATCTTTACCTATACCGCTGTGTTTGAAGGCATCGGCTTTCTGCTTCTGTCAATCCGTTTCACAAAGGATTTCGGCACAGCAAGGGGATTGTTCTATGCATTGTTCACGGCAGTCTCCGCCTTCACCAATGCCGGTTTTGATCCCTTTGCCACGGATTCCCTGGTACGCTATGCAAGGGATCCGCTTGTTTCCCTGACGGTCATGGGACTCATTACGGTCGGCGGGCTGGGCTTTGTGGTCTGGTTTGAACTGCATGACTTCCTCGAAAGAAGGCATAAAGGAGAAAAATACCTGTGCTTTGAACATCTTTCCGTGCATGCAAGGATTGTGCTGAAGGCATCCCTGTGTTTATTCCTTTCAGGAACGCTGATCTTCCTGATTCTGGAATGGAACAATCCATTGACGATCGGGGAGGAATCCTTTGCATACAAGCTTCTGATTGCGGCCTTTCAGTCCGTGACGCTGCGTACTGCCGGGTTTGCGACGGTGGCGATGGGAAAGTGTACGAAGGCATCCATTCTAGCCATGTGCTTCTTCATGATCATCGGCGGTTCCCCGGGCGGTACGGCAGGCGGCCTGAAGACGACCACGGCTGTTATCGTGGCTTCCGGCATCCGGCATACGCTGCGGGATGATCAGGAACAGCCGCATCTTCTGAAGCGAAGCATTACACGGGATCTTCTGTTCAAGGCGTCATCCCTGGTATTCCTGTATCTTGGCTTCCTGTTTCTGGGACTGGTGCTGCTTCTGATCACGGATGGCAGCCATGTGGAGACATCAGCCCTGATCTTTGAGGAAGTCTCTGCGATTGCAACCGTGGGACTGACCGCCGGCATTACAGGTACCATGTCCGTGCCGGGGAGGATCATTCTCATGATCCTCATGTACATCGGCAGGATCGGTCCGTTTGTCATCATCAGTATTTTCGGCAGGAGTGAAGAGGGGAAGCGGTCCCATCTGAAGTATCCGCCATGCGATATCATGATCGGCTAAGGAGGAAATGATATGAGCGACGTAAAGACATATGCAGTGCTGGGGCTGGGCATCTTCGGCTCTGCAGTAGCCAAGACCCTGGCAAGATCGGGAATGGATGTGATTGCCATTGACAGCAATATGGATGCTGTGGAGAATGCCGCTGATGTCATTCCCAATGCCATCCAGGCAGACTGCCAGGATCTGAAGGCATTGCGTGAAGCAGGCTGCGGCAATGCAGAAACAGCTGTGGTTGCCATGGGTTCTCATCTGGAGGACAGCATCATTGCAATCATGAACCTCAGGGAGCTCGGGGTGAAGCAGATCATAGCCAAGGCCAACAACAACCGCTACCGGTATGTCCTTGAAAGGGTCGGTGCTGCGGAAGTTGTGGAACCGGAGAAGGAAATGGGCAGAAGACTTGCGGGTACCTTGCTTTCTCCGAATGTGGTTGATCTTTCAAGGCTCGATGAAAGCTACAGCCTTCTGGAAGTCAAGGCGCCGAAGGAATGGATCTCTCATTCCCTGAAGGAACTGGAACTGCGCTCCCGCTATGGTGTCAATGTCATCGGCATCAAGAGAAGCGGAAACGGTACGATGTCCGCTGATTTCACCGGAGATACGATCATCTCTGAAACCGATACCCTTGTGGTAGTGGCGGACATGAAGAAGTTCAGCAGCCTGAAGCTTGACTGAAGGCAGGAGAAAAAAGGATTCCGGATATGACTGAATGCCAGCCATATTCAGAATCCTTTTCAATTGTGCTCAGAGAATCGGAACCTTGATCTTCGCATCGCCCAGCGGCCATGTGGAGCAGGCATGGACATAGCCGAACATCTTATCGGCATACCTTCTGCCGTCTCCTGCCTCAGGAACGAATACTTCGCCTTCCAGAAGCTGGCATCTGCAGTATCCGCAGGCACCGCTGCGGCATCTGGTGTTATTGGGAATGCCGGCTCTTTCCAGGGCCACGGCAATCGGTTCTGCTGTGCTTGCCTCAATGACATCCTCCTGGATGCCTCTGACAACCGTAAGCTTTACCTTCTGGTCTGCTTTTCCATGATATGGTTCAGCCACGGTGCTGTTTCCATGGTAGCCGATGGCCTTTGTGACATCACGCGGTGCACCGAAGACCTCCATGCGGATCCTTCTTTCCGGAATGTTCAGCTTCTTCAGCTCACCGGAGACGAAATTGTACATCGGCAGCGGTCCGCATACAAAGTATGTATCGTCGCCCTTGCTGTACTTCTGAATCAGATCCGCAGAGAGGAATCCCTTCTCTCCCGGATAGTCCGGTTCATTGGAGATGACATTGATGAACCTTACTCTCGGGCATGCCTTTTCAATGGCAGTCAGTTCCTTTTCCAGGATGATGTCCTTGGTGTTCTGGGAACCATAGAGGATTGTAAGATCCACATCCAGGGTGCCATGAGCAATCTCCTGGGCCATGGAATAGAACGGGGTGATGCCGGAACCGCCGGCAAGGCCGACGATGTGCTTTGCATCACGGAGCGGTTCTACATGGAAGTGACCGAAGGGCAGGTGGCATGTGAATGTGTCGCCGACCTTGGCATTGGCATACAGGAAGCTGGACGCAAAGCCCTGTCCCGGACGCCCGTTGCGGATTGTCAGGGTGAAGAAGGGATGATCCTTCTGTCTTGCCTGATAAGGTGCTGAAGAGATGGAATACGGTCTTGTGGTATGAACGTCGTCGATATCCAGCTCAATGGAGCAGTACTGTCCGGCCTGGAAAGGAGGGAGTACATCATTGCCTGTCGGTTCGAATGTGAATGTCCTTGTGGTAGGGGAGGCATCCTCTGCCTTCGTGATCACCACATGGGTGGCTTCCGGATGGAGCTCATGCGCCAGTTCCTTGATCGGATCACGGTAGTTGTTCTGGTCGCTTGCGTTGTTGATGAGGTTTCTTCTTGCCTTGACGACACGGGAGGAACCAGTCACATCCTTGAGGAATCCGTTGATCTTCATATCAGTGCTGTGCCTCCTTGATCTCTGCATTGATCATCTCTGCGGCAATACGTCCGTTGTTGATGTTGACAGCCATGCCGTCTCCTGCCAGCTGCGTGGAGTTGGAGAAGACAAGACCCTTGATGTAGTTTGTCTTTGCGGCATCCTCCAGTCTTGCGACGATGGAGTTGTCCATGTTGTGCTGGTAGCCGTAGATGCCGCCCTTGTAGTCTCCGGTGTAGTGGGAGATGGTGACCGGTGTCTCGACTTCGATGTCAATGATGTGATCCTTGAGGTTCACACCCAGATGCTCTGATACCTGATCGATCATCTGGGAGGCAATTCTCTGCTTTGTTTCAAAGTAGTTGTCAGCAGTCACACCGTCGAAGCACTCAGGCAGCGGCAGGTTCGTGATGGAAAGGGATGTCTTTCCGGCAGGAACGGCTTCAGGGTTTGCATAGTTCAGGCAGATCGTTGTCAGGTAGTCCCAGTTTCCAAGCTGTTTTCCCTGTTTCCAGAACACATCGGTGTCCATCGGTGCATCTGCGGAGAACACGGAGTAGTCATGGATGCTGAGCTCTTCCGGGGAAGCATCCAGCATCAGTACCACGGAGAAGCATGTCACACCCATCGGCATGGCATTGACGTATTTTCTGGCAATGGAGGGAACCTCGGACTGCGGTTCGATCATCTTTCCATAGACGGTATTCGGGTATGCAGAGCTTGCCACATAATCACAATGGATCTCATCACCATGGGCGGTCCTGACACCATAGACCTTGCCGTCCTTCACCAGGATCTTTTCCACTCTCTGACAGTATTCATACTGCACGCCGAGCTCTTCGCAGCGTTTTGCCATGGCGGCGGACATCTCGTGGGAGAAGCCTCTTGCCACATAGGAGCCTCCGGACATGTAGTCGCCCATCAGGAAGGCATAGATCGTAAACGGCAGGGAGCTGATCGGCTGGCCGACATAGATCCAGTAGGCTGCCAGGATCTTCTTCACGGTTTCAGAGAGATTCACATACTTGTTGATGACTTCTTCAGCACTGTAGCCGGCAGTCTTTGCCAGACCTTCATGATCCTTCAGGGTCTGCAGCTTGCTTACCGTGTGGTCGTTCATGTAGATGACGGACTGGTATACTTCCTCACACAGGTCCATCAGCTTGTTGACTTCCCTGCCCTGGCCCGGATACTGCTTTTCGATTTCATCAGCACAGATCCAGGAACCGTCCGGATTCTTTCCGGCATGCAGTGTAATGTCGATCCTGTCTTCCGGTGATGTCATGCGGTAGGCTTCCGGAACCCTGAGCCAGTTGATGACAACACCCAGATCATCCAGATACTTCCGGATGAAGAGCGGATTGTCTTCCGGTCCGATGGACATCATCTCATGCAGGGTGGCTTCCATCTCGACACCGGAGCGGACAAATGATGTTGCGATGCCGCCGGGGAGGTTGTGCTGCTCGAGGATGAGCACGGACTTTCCCTCACTGGCCAGCTTCATTGCACAGCTCATGCCGGCAAGTGCTCCGCCGATGACGACGACATCATAATGATCCTTGTAGAATGCCATACGTTTGTTTCTCCTTTGTGGTCTAACCAGAAGGATTATAATGTGTAAGCGTTCACAAAGTCAATGCAATAAAGGAATTTCATGTTATACTCTTTTCAGTGGTCAGACCATGGCCGGAGGAAGAGATGGATATCGGAGTCATAGAAGCACCCACCGTCAAGGAACTGTTCATTCAGAGAATGGCGGATATGATCATCAAGGGAGAACTGAAACCGGGAGACCGCCTGCCCAGTGAACGGGAGCTTGCCGCACAGTCGCATATTTCAAAATCCGCCGTGCATCTGGCACTTGCGGATCTTGAACGCATGGGATTTGTGGAAACCAATGCAAGACATGGTACGTATGTATGCGACTTTGCCAGAAACGGCAACATTGAAACAATGAATGTTCTTCTGCGATCCTCCGGCGGAAGCTTTGATGCAAAGAAGACCAAGGACATGCTGGAGATGCGCATGGCCCTGGAAGGAAAGGCCCTGGAGCTGCTGGCAGAACGCTGGAATGAAGAGGCAGGGAAACAGCTGGATGAGGATGTCAGAAAGGCAGAGAATCTTAAGGATGACACCCATGGGCTTGCTGCAGAGTTCTTTGCCTACCACCATGACATCTGCTTCTTCTCGAAGAACTTCATCCTGCCGTTGATCTTCAATACATTTGAATATGTGACGATTGCCTACTGGGAAGAGGCAGTGCGGAAGCTTGGCAGTGAGAAGTGCATTGCCCTGATGCAGGAATTCAATGCGGTATTGAAACAGAAAGACGCGCAGATGTCGAAAGCCTGCCTGCAGAAGGAATTTGATCTTTTCAGCAATGAGGTCAGAAAACAATAATCGTTTTTTCGATGAAAAAACATGTTTATACATCGGTTCAGAATGCTATATTAATCGTATACAGCGGGGAAGGATATGTCAGAAGAACAGGTATATCAGTTCAGCGATGAGGTAAGGAAGATCCTGGAAGGATCAGGACTTGCTTTTTCCGTTCTTCAGATCATGAACGATGGCTACAGGGCGATCCTTGTTTCAGACGGGGCATGCCGTCTGTTTGGCGCAGAGCGCGGACCATTGATGCAGTATCTTTCCAACAAGAGCTACAAGAGAGTGCATCCGGATGATGCAGGCAAGCTCATTGAAGCTTCCGACCGGTTCCGGACAAGGGATGAGAACACCATTGTCTGCCGCATGATGCTCAACGGTGCCTACCGCCCTTTGATGTTCCATGAACATGTATACCATACGGGTGATGGCCCGGATCTTTATTTCTGCAGCTACTATGATCTGGAAAACATCCTGAAGAACAGCGGGGAAAGCTATCAGATGTACTATGACCCCCAGGAAGACCTGATGTTCAAGGATGTCATCACGGACCTGCCCAATGTCACGTATTACCAGAGGTTTGCGCCGGGCACGCTGAAGCAGTTCCTGGATCAGGGACAGAAACCGGTGCTTCTGTTCTTCGATATCCAGGGCATGCATAACTACAATGACCGCTATGGCTATACCATGGGCAATGCACTGCTGAAACAGACAGGAAAGATCATCGGATCTGTCTTCGTGGATGATTTCTGCATCAGGTATACAGAGGATCATTTTATTGTCATTACCGCAAGAAAGGATTATGCCGCAAGGATTGAGGACGTCCGCAGCCTGATGCGTGCACAGAACGGCAGTGCCATTGTGGATGTCAATGTCGGCATCTACATGTATGAAGATCCTCAGGAAGACTGTACATCAGCAGTGGACAAGGCAAGATGGGCACTCGATGTCATCCATAACAATCTCAATGTCCATGTCTGTGTCTATGACGAGGAAGTCCGGCAGAAGATCGACCGCAGGAACTATGTCCTGAACCACTATCAGGATGCCATCCGCAACGGATGGATCAAGGTATACTATCAGCCGCTGATCGGTACACTGAGCGGCAAGACCGTACATGTCGAAGCACTGTCCCGCTGGGTGGATCCGGTATACGGATTCATGAATCCGGGGGAGTTCATCGGTATCCTTGAGGAATACCACAGGCTGACGGAACTGGATCTGTATGTGCTGGATGTTGTCTGTTCGGATATCGAGGAATGCAGGCTGGAAGGCAGGCCTTACTGCTATGCCTCCGTCAATCTGTCCAGGAATGATCTGGAAGAAGAACATATCCATGAACGCATCAACAGCATCCTGGAGCGTCATGGCGTATCCCCGCGGGAGATTGCCATTGAGATCACCGAGAGTGCAATCGTTGACCATGAAGAGATGATTGAGGAACATATCAAACGGTTCCACTGCGAAGGGTATTCCGTGTGGCTGGATGACTTCGGCAGCGGCTACAGCTCCTTCAATGCCCTGCAGAATTTTGACTTTGATGTGCTGAAGATCGACATGCAGTTCCTGAGAAGACAGAACAGCAGGACACCGGTCATCCTGGAAAACATCGTCGACATGACGAAGAAGCTTGGCATGCTTTCGGTAACGGAAGGGGTTGAGACAGCCGAACAGAGTGCGTTCTTAAAGAACATCGGCTGTGTATTCCTGCAGGGATTCCTGTACTCAAAGCCTATGCCGAAGGAAGAGCTGACATCGCTTCTTGAGAAGAACCGCATCCCCATGGAAGGCAAGGATGACCGGGAATTCTATTCCAATCTGGTGCGTATCAACGTGCTGAATCCGGATGATCCAGTGCCGGGCATGAAATTTGCGCCGCTGAGCGAGGAAAAGTCCATTTCCATTGTTGTGGAAGAGAACGGGAAATATGAGATCCTCTACACCAACGATGTCGGACAGAGATGGATCAGTGCTGTGCATATGAACAGCCTGCAGGAGACAAGCAGGAAAATGAATGAAGATCCCATGGCGATTCACAAGGTGATGAAGGAATGCATGGCAAGGCTCAAGGACATCGGCGATCTGACGACACAGGATGTCAACGGCCCTTCGTTCAAGGGAAAGATGGAAGTGGAGCTGATTTCCGAACATGGAGGAAGACGCGGGTTCCTTGTCAGCTGCATTTATGCATGAACAACACAAAGGGGAAGCGGCGGCTTCCCTTTTCTTCCGGTTTCCGGCATGCAAAGATATCTGCCTGCTTCATGACAGGTTTACTTTCACGCTTAAAAACCATCATATGAGAGCATGAAAGCAAAGTCCTCTTATTCTGCCTGTTTCCTTGTGGCAGCCCGGATGATGACAAATCCTGCAAGGGAGGTGCACATGCCGATGGTGATCAGGAAATGGGCACCGAAGGCATCCAGGATGATGCCGCCGCCAAGGCTTGTCATAAGACCTGCCGCAGAGCTTGCCATTGCCCAGATGGCCTGGCCTCTGGCTGCTTCCTTTTCATTGAGCACGGCATGGGTATGGCTTACCATAGCCGGCATCAGGAAGGCAAAGGACAGCATCTGCAGCATACAGCCTGGAATCATGTACGTGGTGGAAGGGGCAAGCAGGAAGATCAGTCCTTTCAGGAAGAAGGCAAGGGCGGTGATGCTTAAGACAAACCGGCTTCCTTTCTTCTTCAATAAACGGTCTGCCAGGATCATGCCCGGTACCTCGCACAATGCGGTGATGGAAAGCATGTATCCCATCTGCCTGGAGGTGCCGCCGACCGGCGTGATCACCTGCAGCATGTATGTGTCATAGATGAAGGAATTGATCATGCACATGAAGCCGCCAAGATCCAGGAAGAACAGATCCTTGTGGTTCTGAATGAACTCCTTGTTGGAGATGGTTTCCTGCTGCTTTCTTTCAACGGTGTCATCGACCTTGACCCTGTTGAGAAGAAACAGGATCACAAGCACACAGGAAAGAAGAATCAGGGCGGCAGCCAATGTGATGGAGACATTGTATGTTTCCGTCAGGACGCCCAGCACTGCCACACAGATGGAATAGCCGGCAGAGCCGATGCCTCTTGCAAAGCCGAAGTTCAGATGAATCCCGTTTTTCTCAAAGATGAAGTTGATCTGGGCAATGAGCGGGTTCATGGACATGATGAAGCCATAGGCAAGCACATAGAGGACTGACAGGGCAATGCTGCGGTGCGGAAACAGGAACAGGGATGCAGCCAGTGCCATTGTCACAACGGCAAGGAAGCCGACCAGCTGCGGCAGGGTGTACCTTCTTCCGGAATCTGCTTCATTGGCAAAGAAGGGTTCAATGACCATGGCAAGCACGCTGCCCATGGACAGGATCATGCCGATCTCTGCGGAGGAATAGCCCTTGGGCAGAAGGAAAACGGAACAGAAGGAGCCAAGACACCCAAGAGCTGACCAGTAAAGAAAGTGCAGCAGACAGTACTGCAGACGAACCTTGTTTTTCATATATATGAAATTCTACCTTGATATGGGAAAAAATGTTCAGTTTCCTATTGCAATGAAAGCGTTTACGGTTATACTCATAAATGTAAACAATAGTTGAAATCAAAACAAGTGATTAGAAGGTATTCCATGACACAGAGAGAACGACAGATCCTGCAGTGGATCGAAGAAAATCCGATGATTTCCCAGGAAGAGTTGGCAAAGAAAGCCGGCATCACCCGTTCTTCCGTTGCCGTGCACATCTCCAATCTCATGAAGAAGGGCTATATCGCAGGCAAGGGATATGTCCTTCGTTCCGGCAGCTATGCAGCTGTGGTCGGCGGTGTGAACATCGATATCGGAGGAAAGTCCCTGGCACCCCTTGTGGCAAAGGATTCCAACCCCGGCATCGCCAGCACAAGCCTGGGCGGTGTGGGAAGGAACATTGCCCACAACATGAGCCTGCTCAATGTGGATGTCAGATTCCTGACAGCATTCGGCGACGATGATTATGCACAGAGGATTGAGGCAAGCTGTGCAAACCTGGGCATTGATGTCAGCCATGCAAGGAAGATCCACGGGGCAAGGACCAGCACCTACATCTACCTGCTGGATCATGACGGAGACATGGCTATGGCGGTCAACGACATGGCGATCTGTGAAGAGATCACCCCGAAGTACCTGGCAGCGAACCTGACGATCCTGAACAATGCACAGGTCGTTGTGGTGGATGCCAACATCCCGGAGGAATCCATCAAGTATATCTGCGAACATGTCACGGCACCGATCTTCGCGGATCCGGTATCCGTTGCCAAGGCAGGCAGGATCAAGCCGTATCTTGGAAAGATGAATACCATCAAGCCCAACCGGATTGAAGCAGAGCTGCTCTCCGGGGTGAAGATCAACAGTGACGAGGATCTGAAGAAGGCAGCCCAGGCAATGCTTGATACAGGCCTGCACAGAGTATTCATCAGCTGCGGAAGCGACGGGGTCCTGGCAGCGGACCACAACAAGATGATCCAGTATCCCTGCTATCCGGCAGATGTGAAGAACGCCACCGGTGCAGGCGATGCCTTCATGGCTGCTCTGGTATGGGCATATCTGGAAGGCACGGAGCTGATTGATGCGACGGCATTTGCAAGCGCCGCAGCCGCAGTTGCCATTGAAAGTGAAGAAACCATCAATCCGGCAATGTCGCCGGAGACGGTAAAGGCAAAGATGTTATCCGAACAGCAGATCAAGGAGGAAAAGTAAAATGCTGAATCAGTATCTCGATGTAAAACCTGAAGTTGCAGAAGCCATCAAGGAAGGAAGACCTGTCGTAGCCCTGGAGTCCACGATCATCTCCCATGGCATGCCTTACCCGCAGAATGTAGAGTGCGCAAGAAAGTGCGAACAGATCATCCGTGAAAACGGTGCTGTTCCGGCTACCATCGCCATCATCGGCGGCCGTCTGAAGGCAGGCCTGACAGATGATGAACTGGAGTACTTCGGCAAGAAGGGCCAGGCCATTGCCAAGGCAAGCAGACGTGATGTCGCAGCGCTCTGTGCAAAGGGTGAGGATGGTGCTACAACCGTCACCACAACCATGATGATTGCCAACATGGCAGGCATCCGCATTTTCGCAACCGGCGGCATCGGCGGTGTTCACAGAGGTGCACAGCAGACATTCGATATCTCCGCAGACCTGGAAGAGCTGGCAAATACACCGGTCATGGTCATCTGTGCAGGTGCCAAGGCAATCCTTGATCTCCCGCTGACCCTTGAGTATCTGGAAACACACGGTGTTCCGGTCTATGGCTATGGCACAAAGGAACTGCCTGCCTTCTATACAAGACATTCCGGACTCAAGGTTGACTATGAGTTTGATACACCGGAGGAGCTTGCAAAGGCATTCCATGTACAGCAGAACCTCGGCTTCAAGGGCGGCATCCTTGTGACAAACCCGATTCCGGAAGAGTATTCCATGGATGAGAAGACCATCAATGCGGCCATTGATGAGGCAATCAAGGAAATGGATGAAAAGGGCATCAAGGGCAAGGAATGCACACCGTTCCTGCTGGCCAAGGTTGTTGAGATCACAGGCGGTACATCCCTGGATGCCAACAGGCAGCTGGTCTGGAACAACACAGCACTTGCCGCAAAGGTCGCAGCAGCTTACTGCAAGATGAACTGAGGCTTCCCGTACAGAAACGATACAGAGCAGATCTGAAATACGGTCTGCTTTTTCAGTCTCTCAGACACCCGAAGGGGATCACCTTGACACCATTGTCAGTGGTGTATGCCACAGGTGCATTTGCACAGATGATGATCAGCTGATCGGGCTCTCTGTAGATTACTCCTGGATGTTCTGGATTCTGCATTGCTTCTTCATTGTGTTTTCTGATTACTTTCTGAAATTTCAGAAGCCCTTTTTCAGCGGCAGGAATCGCCCCTGCACCAGTCTTGATTTCAATCAGTGCGTATCTGCCATCACTCAGCTGATAGACTGCATCAGCCTCCATTCCCATGTCATCCCGATAATGCATAACTCTGGCGTCCTGTGCCTGCGCATAAACGAGCAGGTCCCTGATGACCATATTTTCAAAAACATGCCCGAAAAGGTCGAGATCATTGATGAAATAATCCGGTGAGATTCCAAGCGCTGCCAGACCGATGGACGGATCAATGAATATGTGTTTTTTAGATGTACGGATTGCAGTTCTTGAGCGGATCTGGGGTGTCCAGGCATCAATATTCTTAATGACAAACAGCTTTTCAAGCGCTTGATCATAGGAGACCAAAGTTGCCGGGGCAGCATTGAACGTGGCATTCACATCTGCATAGATTACGGATTTCTTGGCAAGTGCTGCCATATTTCCGGCATATGACCAGAGCAGGGTTCTTGCAAGCTCAGGATTCCTTTTCACACCGTCCAGTGCCTGGATATCCTTTTGATATATCTGCTGAAAATAGTCTTTTGCAATTTCCAGTCTGGCAGAGCTGCTTTTCAATGCCAGGCAGCGAGGCCATCCTCCCCTGCATACAGCAAAGAAAAGCTGATCCAGATCTGTCTCATTCCTGCAGCCGTCGATAGCGTAAGCTGTGTCGTTAAACAGGCGTGACAAGGAAACCGTGCCATTGGATTCCCCGGTTTCCCATAGTGTCATAGGATACATTGTTACCTTTGTGATACGGCCGGTGCCTGTATGAGGGGTATCCACTTCCTTGCTGGTAGAACCTGTCAGATAATAAACACCTGTTTTTTCAGGTTCATCATCACAGGCTTTGCGTACCGTTCCCCAGATTTTCGGTGCATCCTGCCATTCATCAAAGAGAATTGGGGGCTCATTCCTGAGAAAAAGTTTCGGAGAGGCCTGCGCAACAGCAAGATATCCATCGCGCCTGTCTTCATCCTGGAAATCTATGACAGTCTTGCAACGCTCTTTGGCGGTTCTTGTCTTTCCACACCCTCTTGGTCCGACAAGATAGATACCTCCGAATGCCTGTGCCTTTCTGTCGATTTCTGCGTCTACAATTCTAGTGATATAGTCCATATACCTGCTCCCTGTTAAATCATGTGCTGCTTTAGAAAATATAGCGGCTCCAACAAGATTGTTCGATGCCTGTTAGTGATTTTTCGAATAATTATTTAGTGCAATTTCGAATGATTTATTAGTGAATTTTCGAATAATTTATTAGTGAAAATTCGAATTATTCATTCCGTTGTGATAGATGTGTGTACAAAACGGTTTGTGGAAATCTTTTCCTTTGCTTCTTCTCTGCCGGATGCATGTCGTGGTATTCTAAAATAACTGAAAAGAACAAGAGGGTTTCATGGCAGAAGAAGACGTACTCCACGACAGGGTGAAAATGGTGAATGAATGCATGGAAGCTGCCATTCAGGAGACAAACCCTGACAAATCCATCAACAAGTTCCTGGAGGCGGCAGGCAAAGGCATCAAGGCAACGCGTCTTCAGATCTACAAGGTGAATGAAGACGGGACATTCAGCTGTCTCTATGAATGGGATTCTGATCCTTCCCTCAGGGTTTTTGATCTCATGCAGAACATTCATCGGGATGATTACTATCCTTCTGCCTGGTGGGATAACTTCTATGTCAGACAGTTAAATGTCATTGACAGCACAGAGCCTTATAAGAACAGTGATCCGGCAGCGTATGATAAACTGGTTCCGTTGTCAAGGACAGATTTCTGACAGTTTTGAATGAATTGAATGTGAGGCAGAGAGTGGTTATCATTCTCTGCCTTTCATGTATGCTTTGGCATTATGAAA